>DATENM010000022.1 GCA_035275065.1 Blastocatellia bacterium | reverse complement strand
GCCGCCCCACCCTTCGGTCGCCCCGTAATAAGCTAAAAGCGATTCGCCGTATGACTGAAAGAACAACCGCCCGATTATATAAAGCGCGATGCCCCCGAAGATGGAGCCGAGGGTCGCGCTCAGGCCGAACCGCACCCATTTGCGCGGGGCCGAAGTCACAAGCGCCACCATCACCAGAGCGTTCGGCAGCGGGATGATCGTGCTGCCGACTAGCTCAAGCAGGAACACGAAGCCCATCGCGGAGCGATGATTCGCTATGCGCTCGGCCTTACGACAGAGCTTGTCGGCCCACCTGCGGGGGGTTATTGAAAGTGCTACGCTCATTAGAAGATCATCCGAATCGTGACGCCTCGCGGCAGGGGATTATGTGATCGCTGGTCAAGGGCATTACGCACGACATGAATTGATAGTAACACCTGTGGGGTTAATCAGGCCAGAATTAAGAAGGAAAGGGCAGGGATGAAACCCTGCCCTTTAAAAACATTGACTGCGGTTTTAATAAACCGGGGTTAACGCTCTTTCCCGATCCTCATCCCGTAGAACGAGCGCCACACGAAGAAGACAGAGATGAGGAAGAAGACTGCTGCCAGGGTGAGCGTGACGTTTGACCCGGCCTCGCTCCTGAGCTTCACGGCAAGCTCGACGGCCAGCAGCCCGAAAAGCGTCGTGAATTTGATGACAGGATTCATGGCTACTGAAGACGTGTCCTTGAACGGGTCGCCCACCGTGTCGCCGACGACCGTCGCGTCGTGAAGCGGCGTGCCCTTCTGCTGAAGCTCCACCTCGACTATCTTCTTCGCGTTGTCCCATGCGCCGCCCGCGTTCGCCATGAAGATCGCCTGGTAGAGCCCGAAGATGGCGATTGAGATCAGGTAGCCTATGAAGAAGAACGGCTCTATAAACGCAAAGGCCAGCGAGGAGAAAAAGACCGTCAGGAAGATGTTGAACATGCCCTTCTGCGCGTACTGCGTGCAGATTTCGACCACCTTCTTGCTGTCTGCGACAGAGGCTTTCTCGACGCCTTCCAGGCGGATGTTCGCCTTGATGAATTCGACGGCGCGGTAAGCGCCCGTCGTCACCGCCTGTATCGAAGCGCCTGTGAACCAGTAGATGATGGCGCCGCCGGTCACCAGTCCCAGCACAAACGGCGCGTGCAGCAGCGAGAGGTTCTGCAAGTCCCGCGTCAGCCCCGCCGTCAGCGCCATGATGATCGAGAAGATCATCGTCGTCGCGCCGACAACCGCCGTGCCGATCAGCACAGGCTTGGCCGTCGCCTTGAAGGTGTTGCCGGCGCCATCGTTCTCTTCGAGCAGGTGCTTGGCGCGCTCGAAGTTCACGCTGATGCCGTGGTCGTTCTGCAACTGCGCTTCGACGTTCGGCACCTGCTCGATGAGCGACAGCTCGTAGACCGACTGGGCGTTGTCGGTCACCGGGCCATACGAGTCGACGGCAATCGTCACCGGCCCCATGCCGAGAAAGCCGAAGGCGACCAGGCCAAAGCCGAAGACCGGCGCGGCGATGTCGCGCACCATCAGCGGCCCCAGGCCCATCCCTGTGACGCCGTAGGCAATCGCCATCAACGCGACAATGCTGATGCCGAGCCAGAAGGCCGAGAAGTTGCCCGCGACCAGGCCCGAAAGAATGTTGAGCGAAGCGCCGCCCTCGTGCGACGACGAAACGACTTCGCCGACATGCGCCGAGCTGGTCGAGGTGAAGACCTTCACCAGCTCAGGGATGATCGCGCCGGCCAGCGTGCCGCAGGTAATGATCGCCGAGAGCTTCCACCACAGCGTCGAATCGCCGGCAAGCACGGGGATCACAAGGTAGGAAACAATGAACGTCAGCACGATGGAGATGATCGAGGTCAGCCAGACCAGCGAGGTCAGCGGATGCTCGAAGTTCATCTCCCTGGCTTTGGCGTAACGCGCCTTGGTGACCGCTTCGTTGATGAAGTAAGAGACGGCGCTGGCGACGACCATCATAATGCGCATCACGAAGATCCAGACCAGCAGTTGCACGGCGACGGTTGCCTGGTCGCGCACGGCTAGCAGGATGAAGGTGATCAAGGCGACGCCGGTGACGCCGTAGGTCTCAAAGCCGTCCGCCGACGGTCCGACCGAATCGCCGGCGTTGTCGCCCGTGCAGTCGGCGATGACGCCGGGGTTGCGGGCGTCGTCTTCTTTGATCTTGAAGACGATCTTCATCAGGTCCGAGCCGATGTCGGCGATCTTGGTGAAGATGCCGCCGGCGATGCGGAGCGCCGCCGCGCCGAGCGATTCGCCGATGGCGAAGCCGATAAAGCACGGGCCGGCGTAATCGCCGGGGACAAACAGCAGGATGCAGAGCATGATCAGCAGCTCGACCGAGATCAACATCATGCCGATGCTCATGCCGGCCATCAGCGGGATCCTATAAATCGGATAGGGCCGGCCTTCGAGACTGGCGAACGCCGTGCGCGAATTGGCGAAGGTGTTGACGCGGATGCCAAACCAGGCGACGCCATAGCTGCCGGCGATGCCGACCAGACTGAAGAACAGAATGACCGGCAGGGTGATGCCGAGCGGCTTGCCCGGAACGGGCGCGAGCACGCCGAAGTACAGGACGATAATCAGCGCGATGAAGACCCAGAGCAGCAGGATGAACTTGCCCTGCGTCGTCAGGTAGGTCTTGCAGGTCTCGTAGATCAGCTCGGAGATTTCGCGCATCGCCTGATGCACGGGCAGCTTTTGCAACTGCATGTAAATCCACAGGCCGAACATCAGCCCGAGCGCGCAGATCAGCAGGCCGACCAGCAGCAGGTTATGGCCATTGACGCCGCCAAGAAAGTTGACGCGCGACAGGTCAGGCAGCCGCAGATTGGCTTCGCCGCCGCCGTGACCCGACTCGCGCGACTGCGCCAGCGCCAGGCCGGCGTTGAGGGCGAGGACGGCGAGAGCGCCGAGCGCTCGCACCCATCCTCGACGGTGCGGGGCAGTCGCCGCGCCTTGCTTCAGTTTATCGATCATATAATCCACCTCTTCGTTTTTTTTAATGCGTTCGCAATCTGGCGATCAATCAACCCACAGACCGTCGCAGCCAGATCGGAATTGAATCAGAAAACCAAACGTCGGTGCGGAGAGAAGCGGTGTGATTGCGGCGGGCGCAGCGACACCCCGACAGCGTCGGCTGTGTACACCGATAGCAACTGGCCTGGCCAACCATTTCATCGCCTGATTAATGAGCGTCTCCGCAAAAGCCGTTACGAGCAACGAGCCGTTCGTCGCTGGCACATCCGCATCCTGACCATCCACGGATGAGAAATGCGTGGTAACGGCAAAGAGAGCCTTATAGCACATCGGCGAGAGCATGGGCAAGCCGTAGAGATTTCAGGTTGCGCTATAAAAGGCCAGCGCCGATTCGCCCTGCTTAAGTTGGCGAAACTGTTGCAGCCTGCCGTACTGGCTTGCAAGGGGCAGCTTGTCGCGATGCTCGACGATCAGCACGCCATCGGCGGCCGGCAGCGGGCTCTCTCCGAGGCTGTCGAGGACGGTGGCGTAGAGGCTTGATGCGTAGGGCGGGTCGAAGAAGATGAGGTCGAAGGGCTGGCCGTCGGCGGCTAATTGTTTGAGCGCCGCATTGACGTCGCGGCAGATGACCTTAACGCCATTGATGCCGAGCCCATGCAGGTTGGCTTCGATGACGCTGCAAGCGCGGCGCGACTGCTCGACGAAGACCGACAGGGTCGCGCCGCGGCTTATCGCTTCGATGCCGACCGCGCCCGACCCGGCGCAGAGGTCGAGAAAGCGGCTGCCGGCGACACGCGCGCCGAGTATGTTAAACAAGGTTTCGCGCAGGCGATCCGAAGTGGGCCGCACGCCCAGCCCTTCGACCGCGCGCAGCCTGCGACTGCGATATGCTCCGCCGATGACCCTCACGTTTTTCGATGATAGTGGATTCGCTGGCGCTCATCCAGTAGGCGGTAGGCAGCAGGCAGTTTCCGTATCATCAGCAGTCCGCCGCTCGGCACGGCCCGATTTCCCCTCGGCTAACTGCCTACTGCCTACCGCCTACTGCCTACTACCACGTTTGACTTTTTCAGCGCCGCCGCCGCACAATCAATGCATCGTTCGATAGATCGTGTTTCTTGATTAAGGGGACAGTGAATGAAGCGACTCGCACTAATAACTATCGTTGTGCTTGGCTTGATCGGCGGCAGTTTCGCCGCGCAGCAGAAGACCGGAACGCTCAAGGGCAAGGTTGAAGGCGAGAAGGGCAAGCCGCTCGCCGACGTTGAAGTGCGCGTGATGAGCAGCCGCTCGCGCCAGATTAAAGAAGCGACTACCGATGCCGGCGGACAATACCAGCTTGAGCTGGAGCCCGACAATTACACCGTCTCTTTCGACGCCGAAGGTTATGCCGGCGGCACCATGCGCGATATGCAGCAGGTCGAAGAGGGGAAGATCACCGAGGTCAAAACGATTCAGCTGACCAGGGCCAAGCGCACGTCGAGGGTCAGCGGCGCGGTCTTTGACGCGCGCGGCCTGTCGCTGCCGGGCGTGCGCTTGAAGCTGGCGCGAGTGCCGACCCCTGAAGAGGAGAAAGAACACAAGAAGATTGACTCGCTGTCGCGCGACTACATCACCAACAACCGCGGCGAATTCGCCTTTCGCCTGCCGGCAATGCGGGCTCGTTATCGGGTTACCGCTTCGCTGGACGGTTACCTGACGCAGACGAAATTCGTTGATGTCAGCGAAAGCGAAGCCGTGCCGCTGGCCTTCACGCTGGAGCTTGCCAAGAAGTGACGCCGCCTGGCGCTCCCTGCTTTTTCGCTATCTCGATCTTTGATCGTTGGCTGACACTTTCGCGCGCCTCCCTTTCTACGGAGCCGCCAGGTGAGTTATGATCATTGCCGCTACGGGAAGTTCATAGCAGCATCGCCTGAGTTTTATCGGCTGGCCCATAGGCAAAAGAGTGGTGAAACGCATAGCCTTCAAGCGTCTCCGATCATTCGCCCTCGAACTATCCGTCTATGCCCTGCTGGTCATCGTTTACGTTCTGCTGGTGCTGAATTTTTTGAGCGCCTGGCTCAGGCAGATTTACGATCACGGCAAGACGCGCTATGCGATCATCTGTCTTTTGCTGATCATCGGCCAGGGAGTTGTGCTGGAAGCCGTGACCAGCCTGCTGTTACGCCTCATCCGCACCAAGACCGAATGACGGAGACCGGATGGATTTTCTCGTTTCGCAAACACATCTCAATCCGCTCTACCTGGTGGTAATCGGTTTCATCATCGGCGTGCTCGGCGGCTTCTTTGGCGTCGGCGGCAGCTTTCTTGCCGGGCCCTCGTTGTTCGCCCTCGGCGTGCCGATGAACTTTGTGGTCGGCACCGATTTAGCGCACATCGTCGGCAAGTCAATCGTCGCCGCCAAGAAGCATCGGGCGCTCGGCAACGTTGATCTCAAGCTCGGCATGATTATGGTGATCGGCACGATTGCCGGGGTCGAGATCGGCGCTCAAGGCATCGAGGCGTTGAAGCATCGCGCCAATATCGATCAAGTCGTCGGGATTACCTTCGTCATCGTGCTGGTGTCGATATCGGCATTCATCTCCTGGGAGAGCATGTTGACGATTCGCATGCAGCGCGAGCGCGAGCGCGAGGCCGAGCAATCGGGCATCGCGGCGCGCGTCCTCGACGACAAGCATGATGAATCGGCGCTCGACCACATCGCCCGGCGCGTCCACGGCATCCGCTTGCCGCCGATGATCAGTCTGCCGGTATCGGGCATTGAGCGGATTTCGCTCTGGTCAATTCTGCTGGTGGCGCTGGTCGGCGGCATCTTCAGTGGTTTCCTCGGCGGCGGCGCGGGCTACATCCGCATGCCCTCGATGGTCTACCTGCTCGGTGTGCCGACTCATGTAGCCGTCGGCACAGACCTCTTTGAGGTAGTGATCTCGGCCAGCTACGGCACCTTCACGCATGCCGTTAAAGGCAATGTTGATATTCTGATCGCGCTGGTCATGCACACGGGCGCGGCGATTGGCGCGCAGATCGGCGCGGCAGCGACCGAATACTTTCGTGGGCCGAAGATTCGCCTGGCCTTCGTGCCGTTGCCGCTGATCGGCGCGGCCATTGTGATCTACAGCCTGCTCACGGGCAAGCACATGAAATGATGAAGGATGAATGATGAACGATGAATAAGGGAGACAAGTCCCGTTGCAAGGGGCGCGGTAGGCTGACGGCAGCCTGCGGGCTACCGCCTGGCCCCCGGCCGTTCATCCTTCATCCTTCATCCTTCATCATTTTCTATGAAAGTCTCAGTCATGAAGATTTTGATTTGCAGCGACGGGTCGGAACAGGCAAATAACGCCGTGCGCTTTGCGGCGACCATCGCCGCGGCCTGCGAGGCCGAAACGACGATTCTCGGCATTACCGAGCGCGCCGGCGAAGAAGACCGCATCTTCGATTCGCTCAAGAACGCCCAGCAACAACTGCGCGAAAAAAGGGTCAACGCCGAGATCGTCATCAAAGCCGGTGAGCCAATCGCGGAGATCGTCAAGCGCGCGGAAGAGATCAGCTATGACCTGGTGGTCATTGGCGCGACTCGCAAGGGACGCAGTGGCCCGTTCCTGATGTCGGCCAAGGCTTATAAGATCATCAAGGCGGTGGCGCCGCCGGTGCTGGTGGTGATCGGTGATCGCGTCACGCTGAAACACATACTGGTGTGCAGCGGCGGCGAAAAGTACATTGACCGCGCCGTCGAATTTACGGGAACGCTGGCGCGAGCCACCGAAGCTGGCGTGACGCTGTTTCACGTCATGGCCGAGCCGCCGGCAGTCTATTCCGACCTCATCAAGATGGAAGAGGATGTAAACCTGTTGCTGCACTCCAACTCGGTGCTGGGGCAGAACCTGCGCCGCGAACAGGAAGCCCTGGCGCGTCAGGGGGTGCGTTGCGAAGTACGCTTGCGCCACGGATTGGTCATCAGCGAAGTCTTCAAAGAGGTGCGGCGCGGGGATTATGATTTGATCGTTACGGGATCATCGCCCGAGGGCGGCTCGCTGCGGACTTACATTATGGGCAACATCACTCGCGAGATCGTCAACCGTGCCGAATGTCCCGTGCTGGTGGTGCGCGGCGAAGCGACGCCGGCGACGATTGCCCAGAGCTTGAAGGAATTCTTCACCGATATTACCCATGCCTTCGGCGGCTCAAAGGAAGAACCGAGATAGCGTGCGGCGTCGGTCGCCAGCTGCCGGTCGTTGGTCATCCCTTTTATAGCTCAAGCGGCGAGCGCACCGCCCTGCCGCCGCGATTCAGCACGTGCGTGTAGATCTGCGTGGTGGCGAGGTCTTTGTGTCCGAGCAACTCCTGAATCGTGCGAATATCATAGCCTTGTTCAAGCAAGTGTGTGGCAAAGCTATGGCGCAGGGTATGGCAGCTTGCCGGCTTAAGCAGACCGGCCTCGGCCACGGCGGCTTTGACGGCTTTTTGCACTACCCCTTCCGAGAGATGGTGGCGACGGACGCCGCCTGAGCGCGGATCAAGCGACCGGCGGGGCGCTGGAAAGACAAACTGCCATCGCCATTCGCCTTGCGCATGAGAATATTTTTTCGCCAGCGCATAAGGCAGGTGGACCGCGCCGTAGCCTTCGCGCAGGTCGGCTTGATGCAGTTCACGGGCTTTCTGCAACTGCTTGCGCAGCGGTTCAATGAGGGTTGCCGGCAACACCGTGACGCGATCCCTGGCCCCCTTGCCATCGCGGATGACAATCTGTTGGTAATAAAAATCGAGGTCCTTAACCCGCAGGCGCAAGGCTTCCATAAGGCGCATGCCGGCGCCATACAGGAGGCTCGCGACCAGCCAGCTGGTGCCTTGCAAGTGATCGAGCAGGGCAGACACTTCGCCGCGGGTTAAGACGATGGGAAGCTTTTCGGGCCGTTTGGCGTGTTCGATCCCTTCGATGGTATTCAGCGGCTGCAAAAGCACGTCTCGATAAAGAAAGATCAATGCGGCGAGCGCCTGATTTTGCGTCGAGGCGGCGACATTGCGCTCGACGGCGAGGTGTGTGAGGAAGGCCGCGACTTCGAGGGCTCCCATTTCCAGCGGATGGCGCTTATCGTGAAAGACGATGAAGCGTTTGATCCAATCGATGTACGCCTGTTCAGTTCGGTAGCTATAATGCTTGACCCGTAAACAATCGCGCACCTGGTCGAGCAGCTTAGACATGGGCAGTTCTCCACGTTCAGAAGGTCGGTAGGTTCCCGGCAAGGATATAGTAAGAAAAGAGGCAATTGTCAACTTGATGGCTAGATTTTGGAAGCGTATGATTGCGCGGTCAAATTCGCGCACCCGGAATCAACTCAGTAAGACATCCAGTTGAACTAGGGATGGAAAACAACACTGCCGTCGCGTCTGGCGACTTCCCTTCGGGGTTAAACCACAACTGGGGAGAGGTGCCCTTAGACGGCTGACGTCGAGAACCAGTCAGCAAATGAATGATGAGATTGCTACGGCGGCGCAGTCGGGATATGATGGCGTTCATCCTGAAAGGCCCGGCAAATTGATGCGAATCGGATTGAGCTTAAAACCTGGCCGCAGCGGTACAAAGAAGCTGGTTGCCTTGTATGGCGAGCGGTTGGTTTGCGTCCGATATCGTTATGATGAGAAGAAGAAGAAGCGCTTCAAGACGGTTGAATTGATTATTGAAGAGATTAGCTGGGAGCCACGGGCGACTTTGTACGACCATGATGAGATTGTCGGCGTTGAGTTGAAGGCAAATGACGATGAGTTGCGGGCCAGGGTGCTGCGGGCAGGCGGAAAATGGAATGCGGCGCGAAAGGTATGGCAGATACGTTACGACAGGGCCATCAAGCTGGGGCTGAGGAGACGCATCCGGGGAATCGAGACAATTTGAAGGCCCGATTGCAAGTCTAATTATATGTAGATGGTATGATATACATATAGATAAAAATCCCAATTTAAGTGGTGTCTGGCATACATCCAATTGCTTGTTGGGCGCCTTTCCCGCAATCGCTAACAGGCGCGATTGTGCTCGCTTGCTGTTTCGGTTGATGCGTGTTCGATCCGCGATCATCGGTAATCCGAATCCCGTGGCCATCTCCAAGTGCAAGAGCAGGCGCTGCACCGACGGACAAGCAGCGGTTGCCAGCGCCAGACGGCACATCCTCAGGAGGCGCTCAGATGCCGTCGAGCGGGTTTGGCATCGGCGCACCGCAGACTGGCCAAGGCGGCCATCTCGCCTCAACCGGTGAGCGGGGCGGTGGTAGTCGGCGCGAAGCGAGGGCGACAGCGAGTTGGGCGCAGCAGCTAGGTGGAATAGCGAGGTTGCCAGAGGCACCGTGCCGGAGAGTCTGCGGAAAGGATAGGGGCGTCGGAGGCGCAGAGGCTAGGTGCGAGAGGCATATGAGGGCTTGACAATGATTAACCGCGCGGGCGACGCCCAACAAGGCGTTGGACGCGAAGGCCGCGAAGCGGGGTGGTCATGGGTGGTTGAGTGCCGCTCGCGGCCTCGGTCAACGCAGGCGTTAGCCCCCTGCACTTAAGATGTGCATAGTTCAGGTTTCCATTGGAGAAACAATGAAAAACATATGCCTACTCTTGTTATTGCTGTTACTGCTTTCAGGGTGTTCATCCGCGAGTAAGCCCCCCGAAGAGGCACGAAAAGAATTGGGCCAGATGAATATTCAATATAATGAGGCTGCGTTCATTGACAGCGCCAGGAATGGAGATATTGTTGCCTTAAATCTATTTCTTACTGCGGGTATGGATCCAAATGCGAGAGATTCTCTTGGCCGCTTAGCTTCTGATTTTGTTTCGAAGAAGGTGAATGCCAACATCGAATTTAAGGAAGCCCTAAACCAGCAAATTAGAGCCGATAGGTCGCGAGGTACAACTGCGCTAATGGCGGCTACTATTATGGGACGAGTTGACATTGTAAAGACGTTGCTACAGAAGGCCGTAGACTTAAACGCAGAGGACAGAGTTGATATGACTGCCTTGAGTTATGCAGTCTGGAAGAATGATACTCAACTCACCAACCTTTTACTACAAGCCGGTGCTAATCCAAATGCAGGGAAAGAACCCAATGCCATTATGCTCGCTGTAATGGAAAGGAATGAAGACATCATAAGGGCCATGATTGAGGCTGGTGCAGATGTGAATTCCAGATACCCGAAGGGGCATACATTGTTAATGCTTGCAACCGACAGCCACCTCACAAATACAGTGAAGCTCTTACTAGACAAGGGGGCTGATGTAAACGGAAGTAACGCAGAAGGTAAGACCGCCTTGAAGATTGCTACTGAAAAAGGCTTCACTGACATAATAGACATTCTTAAACAGCACGGAGCAAATAATGCTCCCATCTACGGGGGCTAACAATGCGTTGCACCGGAGCCGCCGAAGCGCAATTCTCATCATAGCTGCAATGCCGTTCGGCGGCCCGCTGAACGCGGGCGTTAGGCGCAGAATCGCGTAAGGTCAAAACTTAGCATATAATGAGACAGTCTGGAGGGATAACATGGAAGAAATTAAAAGGACATACATCATTGATGAACAGAATCGGAAACTGGCTGTGCAGCTTGACATCGATACCTTCAATAAGATCGAAGAACTCCTGGAGAATTATGCGCTGGTTCAGCTTATGGGGGAGCCGGCAGATGATGAAGCATTAGAATTGGATGAGGCTGTGACTTACTACCAAACATTGGTGAAAGCCGATTGAAGATCATTTATAAAAAGAGGTTTCTGAAAGATTTGGCTAAACTCCCGTCAGAGGCGAGAAAGGCAGTAGAGAAAT
>DATENM010000021.1 GCA_035275065.1 Blastocatellia bacterium | reverse complement strand
CGTGTTGCCCGCCGAGCCGATGGTGTTGCCGTTGCTGTCGTAGCTATCGCTTGCCAGCCGGTCGTTGACATCCACGCTCGACGTTTGATTCGGCACTGCCGCCACGGTTGAAGTCCGCGTCAGCCGGTTGCCCACCGCGTCGTAGCTGTAGCTGATCTGCCCGTTATTGGCTGACACGGGATCGCTGCTGATCGTCTCGCTGGTCAGCCGGTACAGCCCGTCGTAGCCATGGCTGACACTGCGACCGCTCTGCTCGGTGACGCTCAGCCGGTTGCCCGCCGCGCCCAGCGTGTAGCTGTAACTCGCGATGGTCGCCCCCGCCTTGCTGATACTCATGTCGGTCAGCCGATTAAGTGAGTTGTAGGTGTAGGCGGTCTGCACCTGATTCGGGTAGACGTAGACTGAGAGGTTGCCCGCCGCGTCATAGCTGTAGCTGGCCACCCCCGTCGCGGGCCGCGTGCCCACGGCTGGCGCGTTGTCGGTGACGGTGGACAAGCGATTCAGCGCGTCGTAGCCGTAGCTCGTGCTCACCCCGTCGGCGTGGTTAGAACTCAGCGTCAGCAGGTTGCCGCCGCTGTCATAGGTATAAGACAGCGTGCCTTCAGGTGTCGCCTTGCTCAGCAGCCGATCGCGCACATCGTACGAATAAGTGGTCGTGCCGCTGGCGTCACTCATCGTCAGCCGCCGGCCCGTCGCCGTGTAGATGAACGTCACCGCCGGCTCGCTCAACGACGCATCGGGCGTCTTGCTCAACAGGCGGTTCATCACGTCGTAGCCATACTGCGTCGTCTTGCCGCGGAAGTCAGTCCGGCTGGTCAGAGTACCTACGTTGTTGTAAACGCAGGTCTCGCTCTGTCCCAGTGGCAAGCTGCGCTTGGTGCGGCGGCCCAGCTTGTCGTACTCGTAACGAGTCACCCGATTCAATGCATCGGTCTGACTGGTCTGGTTGCCCAGCTCGTCGTATCCATACCGTGTCACCTGGTTCAACGCGTCAGTCACACTCGTCAAGCGGCCCAAGCTGTCATAGCCGTACTGCGTCGTCTTGCCGGCTTGATCGATCTTCGATGTGACGCGGCCCATCGCGTCGTAGCCGGTTTGATCGAACGTCGAGTCGGCATAGGTCACCTTCACGCGCCGGTTCAGCGCGTCATACTCATACGTAGTCGTGTGATTGTTAGCGTCGGTCATCGAGGTCTGATTGCCGTTGCCGTCGTAGCTGAACATCGTCACATGACTGAGCGCGTCGGTGATCTTCGAGCGCCTGCCGCTACAGCCACAGTTCGGGTCGTACTCATAGCTCGTCACGTTGCCGCGCGCATCAGTCGTTGACGTGATGCGGCCTATCGCATCGTAGCTGGTCTGCGTGAACGTGCCGTCCGCATAGGTCGTCTTCGTCAATCGTCCAACTGCATCGTAGATAAAGGAAGTCACGCGGCCCGCGCGGTCTTTGCTCGTCAGCCGCCGCCCCTCCGCATCATAGGTCGCTTCTTCCGTCGTGCCGTCCGGGTAGGTCGTCTTTGTCAACCGGCCCATGTCGTCGTAGGTGTAACTGGTCACTCGCCCAAGCTGATCCGTCGTCGTCGCCTGCTGCCCTATGGCGTTGTAGCTCACCTGCGTGAATGTGCCGTCGACATACGTCGTCTTCACCAGCCGGTTGAGGTGGTCGTACTCATACGTCGTCGCCAGCGTCTCGGTGCTGCCATTGGCCAGCGTGCGCGTCGTCGTCTGGCTCGTGCGGTTGTTATTGGCGTCATAGTTGTAGCTCGTCACGTGTCCTGATGCGTCGGTCTCCTGCAAGAGGTTGCCTAGCAGGTCACACTGATACTGCGTCACTTGATTCAACGCATCGGTCATCGTCTTCGGGCTTCCCTGCGCGTCGTAGCTGTAGCTGGTCACGTGTGACAGCGCGTCGGTCATCGTCTCCAACTGCCCCTTCGGCGTGTAGGTATTCGTCGTCACCTGGTTGCGCGCGTCGGTCACCGTCAGCACCTGCCGCAGGCTGTTGTAGGTGTAGCGCGTCACGTTGCCGAGCGGGTCGGTCACGCTCGTCACGTTGTCGTTGGCGTCGTAGGTGTAGCTCGTCGTCTTGCCGATGGCATTAGTTTCAGTGAGCTTATTGTCGCGGCTGTCGTAGGTGTAGCTCGTGACGTGTGAGAGCGCGTCGGTCACGCGCAGCACGTTGCCGTCGGCGTCATACTCGTACAGCGTCTCGTTGCCGAGCCGGTCTTTGATGATCTCGTGGCGGGCGGCGATGTCGTGTGTGTAAGTAATCGTCTTGCCGAAGGCGTCGGTGTGACTGAGCAAGCGGCCCGCCGCGTCGTAGTCGTTGCGGATCGGCTGAATGCCGCGCGGGTCGGTGATCGTCAGCAAGCCGTGCGTATTGTTATAGGTGAAGCCGGTCGTCTGGTTCTCGCGGTCCTTGAAGGTAATCAGATCGCCGTTGGCATCGTAGGTGTAATTCATCACGTTGCCCGCCGGGTCGCTGATCTGCGTGATGCGGCCTGCGGTGTCGCGAGTGAAAGTGAGGCTCTTGCCCGATGAGTGGATGATGCCGCTGCTGTTAATCTGAAGCGTATTGCCGTTGAGGTCCGTCATCGAGCGCAGGCCGACGCCCTCCTCGATGACATACTTCAGCCCGTCTGCCGTGGTCAGTTGGAACACTCGCGGGTTGTACAAGCCGCTATCGCCAACCAGATTGACGCTGCCCGGGATGCCGCCGTCCACGATGACGTCGTTGTTGCCGATGGCAACCAGGCTCGCCCCTGCCGTGCCCGCCGTCCCCGGCTGCTGCACATACGTTACTGTCGCCAGGCGGATGGCATCAATCGTCTGACACTGCGGCGACGTCGTGGCGGCGAACTTGTAGACCTGGCCGTCAGGGAAGGTGACTGTCACCAGATGAGCGCGCGAGGCGTTGAGGCAGTAGCGCGGGAAGAGGCCGTTATCGACGGTCTCGTTCCAGAAGCGGCCAAGATTAACGCTCTTCTCCAGCCGTATGTTATTAATGCCGAGTGTCCAGCCGACACCGAAGTCGCCCACGCGTTTGTCACGTGAGTCGTAGGTGCGGATGATCTGAATCGGCAGTCCTGCAACCGGCACGCTGAGGTCGTTGAACGAGAGAGTGAACAAGCCGACTTTCAAAGCGCGGCTGACGATGACGGCAATCGTCGCCTGCCCGACTTGGCCGCTCGCGTCCACAGAGGTCAGACGCAGCGAGTAGATGCCGTTCAACGACAGCGTCGGGTCGAGCTGTGCGAGTGTGGCATTGCTTACAGGCGTAGTGCCGCTCGCCATCAAGGTCCAGCTTTGATTCGTCGCCTCGCTGTCGCGGTTGAGGCTGTATTCGAGCCGCCAGTTGCCTTTGTCTATCGAGCCGACGACATTCATCGGCGCGGTCACTTCCGCGCCGTCCGCCGGGCTGCTGATCGAAACGACCGGCGGCGGGCCGCTGATGGCGTCATAGACCGTCACCTGCACGTCGGCGCTCGCCGTGAGCGCACCGTCGCTCGCCGTCAAGCGCAGCACGTAGACGCCCGTGCCTGGGAAGCTCGCCTGCGTGACGGCCTGCGCCGCGTTGAGGAAGGTGACGCCCGCCGGCCCGCTCACCTGCGACCACTGCACGCTGAGGCTGCTGCCTGTGGGCAGGCCATCGTCTGTGGCCGTGCCGTTGAGCGTCACCTGCGTGGTCGGCAGGTTGATCGCTTGATCCGCCCCGGCGTTGACCACAGGCGCTTGATTGGTGGTGTTGGCGCTGACCGTCACCGGCACGTCGTCGCTCGCGCTGTACTCGCCGTCTGTGGCAGTCAGGCGCAGCACGTACACGCCTGCCGCCGTGAAACTGGCCGTAGTAGCCGCTTGCGTGGTGTTGGCAAAGCTCACGCTGCCCGGCCCGCTTACCGGGCTCCACTGCACCGCGAGCGTATTGCCCAGAGGCAAGCCGTCATCACTGACACTTCCGCTCAAGCTCGCCGTGCCTGCAATGCTGACCGTCTGGTCAGCCCCGGCGTTCACGGTCGGCGCTTGATTCTGCGCTGTCACCGTTACCTGCACATCGTCACTCGACGTGAGCGCGCCATCGCTGGCCGTCAGTCTCAACACATAAGTACCGGCTGCCGTGAAGCTGGCCGTCGTACTCGCCTGATTGCTTGCCGCAAAGCTCGCCGTGCCCGGCCCGCTCACCTGGCTCCAGCTCACCGTCAGGCTGCTGCCCGTCGGCAAGCCGTCGTCCGTGGCCGTCCCCTGCAAACGCGCCGCCGCCACGCCCACCGCCCGCAGGCTGATGGCGTCAAAGTAGCCATCATTACTTGTTCCGCTGTTGCGCGTCGCGATCAGGCGAATGCGTACGTAGCCCGTCCCCGCAGGCAGAGCGCGCAGGTCAGTGACCTGCTGCCAGTCGCTGCTCGCCGTATTCGCCTCGATCGTCAGCCGCGCGATTGTCTGGGTGTTGGCCGCGTTGCGGTAATCAAGAATGATCTGTGACGAGTCTGCGGGCGTCTCGTTGCCCGAACGCAACCACGCGCGGAAGTCGAACTGCGTGTTCGCCGGGTATGCGCGCACGTCTACGTCCTGACTGAGTTCAGCACTGGCCGTCTGCCCGGCATAAAAATAGGTCGCTCCGGATTGCGCCGCAGGGAAGCCACCCGCGCCGGCGGTCGCCTGCGTCCAACTGCTGCCGACGACTTCCGTCCAGCCGCTGATCTCACCATTGACGAGCGCCGCCTCGTTGCTGCCGTTGACGACGAGGTTAGCGCCGATCTCGGCCACCTGGTCGGGGCCTGCGCTGACTTGCGGCGCTTGATTGACCGGCGCGGGGTTGACCGTCACCCGCACGTCGTCGCTTGACGTGAGCGCGCCGTCGCTCGCCGTGAGGCGAAGGATATACGTACCGGCTGCCGCGAAGCTGGCTGTGGTGGACGCTTGCGCGGCATTGCCGAATGTCACTGTGCCCGGCCCACTGACTTTGCTCCACGTCACGGTGAGCGTGCTGCCCGCAGGCAAACCATCGTCGCTAGCCGTCCCCTGTAAGCTCGCCGTCGCCGGCAGCGTGATCGTCTGGTCAGCCCCGGCGTTGACCACCGGCGGCTGGTTCTGCGCGATCACCGTCACCTGCACATCGTCGCCCGTAGAAAGTTGCCCATCGCTCGCGGTCAGCCGCAGCACGTAGACGCCCGCCGCCGTGAAACTGGCCGTGGTGGCCAATCCTGTCGGATTGCTGAATGTAACCGTACCCGGCCCACTGACTTTGCTCCACGCCACGGTGAGCGGACTGCCCTGCGGCAGGCCGTCGTCGCTGGCCGTCCCCTGCAAGCTCGCCGTCGCCGGCAGCGTGATCGTTTGATCCGGCCCGGCATTAACCTGCGGCGCCCGGTTGGTTACGCATTTTCCATTGCTATCTGTGGCGTAGAGGGCTTCGACTTCCGCAGCCGACAGAGCGCGTCCGTAAAGACTCGCTTCATCGATGTAGCCGGGGAACAGAAAGACCGCATGGGGCGGCATGGCGTCGCCGATGCGCAGCGCATTATTGAAGAGAGCCGCGTGTGGCGCGCTGGTTGCCGCCAGCCGCCCATTGACATAAAGCCGATCAACCGTGCCGTCATAGGTAAGCGCTACATGCGTCCAGGTGTTGACCGGCACACTGCCGGCTGCCGTCGTCGCGCGACCGATGCTCGATTGCCAGTATTCCAGGTGGTCGGAGAATATATACAGCGCGCCGAAGTTGGAGCTGTTTTCGTGGTTGGCAATCAGGCTCTGCCAGAAGCCGATGCTGCGTGTCGGATAGACCCAGAATTCAAGCGAATAATTGCTGCCGAGATTGTAGCTCGGCAATTGCACATAATCATCCACCCCGTCGAAGCTGAAGGCTTGGCCGACCTTGCCCGCCGTAAAGGCGGCGCCATTCATCAATGTCCCGTTGTTGCTGGCCAGACGATCATTGGCATCGCCTTCGGCTGCCCACCAGCCGACCAGCCCCGTTGGCGGCGGAATGCAGGGCGTGGTGACTTTGACAGCCACGTCGCTGCTGGCAGTCAATTGCCCATCGCTCGCCGTCAGCCGCAATACGTAATTGCCACCGGCGCTGAAGGTCGCCTGGGTGACGGCTTGATTCGGCGAACTGAAGGTAACGGAGCTTGGGCCGCTCACCTGGCCCCAGCTTACCGCCAGGCTGCTGCCCACGGGCAGGCCGTCATCCGTTGCCGAGCCGTTCAGGGTGATGGTGCCATTCGGCAGCGCCACGGTCTGCGCCGGCCCTGCGTCGACCAGCGGCGTCTTATTGCGCGGAATCACCGTAACGGTCACATCGTCAAAGCTGGTGAGTTGCGAGTCCGTCGCGGTCAGCCGCAGGACGTAGGTGCCGGCCTCTGTGAAGGTGACGGCGGTGGAGGCTGAAGACGGGTTGGCGAAGATCACCGTGCCGGGGCCAGATACTTTGCTCCAGGTGACGGTGAGCGACCCGCCTGCGGGCATCCCATCGTCGCTCACAACACCCACCAGGTTAGCGCTCGGCTCAATGGCAGGAATTGCGCCGGCGCCGACGGGGGCGAACGTCACGTGCTCCCACTCGCCGCCCAACCCCACTTTGGTCAGCGCGAAGGTGGTTCCTGTCCAGCGAACGCGCCAGAGGTTGGACGGCGATTCCTGGGCGATGAGAATATCACCGGCCATCTCAGCGAACTGCCAGGCCGGTGCGCCCACCAGCCGCGAGTTGCCATAATCGATGCCGAAGAAGTTTTCGTTGGCCGGAATGAGGTCGATGTCTTCGACAGTGATGCCCAGCGGATAGGCACTGACGTTGCCCTGCGGATCAACCGCATAGATGGTGCTGCTCGATTCGCCGCCGGTAATGATCTTGCCGGCCCATGGTCCGTAGCGCGCCGGGTTATTCGGGACCGTGACCACGCCTTCGAGGTTGGGGGTGACGGTGGCGAGTTTGGTGGCGACTCCCATCGCGTTCACCCGCCAGACGTTGCCGCTCGTGGTCACGACGATTAAATCGCCGCCGAATACTCCCGTCCGGTCGACATAGAGGCTGCCGCGGAGCAGGCCATTCTCGCCGGGCAAACGCACCCAGGGGTTCTGCGCCGACGAGCCATCGGCAGAGATGCGGACAATGACGCCAGCCACGCCGGAGCCGGCAAACCCTTCGCCGGCCTGAAAACCACCCATGCTCATGCCATTGCCATCGTCGCGGGCGGTGGCGACTTTGACCTCGTCGGTGAGACCGTTGAGGTTCGAGAACTGCGAGTGCGAGCCGTCGGCGGCGATCAGATCGAAATTATGCGGCTGGCCGGAAGAGTAATTCACTGACAGCAGCAGCTTATTCGTCGGCTGATGGTAATCGATGCCGACCGGTGAGTTGAACGCCACGTTCGTGGGTGATAGAACCAAGGTCGGCGTGGAGCCGTTGTTCCCGAGCGTCACCGTCCGATCCGCGCCGGCATTGACGAGCGGCGCTTGGTTGCCAGGATTGACGGTGATGGTCAGATCATCACTGCCGGTCAGGGCAGAGTCGCTCGCGGTCAGCCGCAGGACGTAGACGCCCGCCGCCGTGAAACTGGCCGTGGTGGCCAGTCCTGTCGGATTGCTGAATGTAACCGTGCCCGGCCCGCTGACTTTGCTCCAGGTGACGGCGAGGCCACCGCCGGCGGGCAGGCCATCGTCGCTCGCCGAGCCGTTGAGCGCGGCACTGGCCGGCAGGCTGATCGTCTGATCCGCGCCGGCGTTGACGACCGGAGGCTGATTGGGCGAGATGACCGTAACCGTCAGATCGTCGCTTGAGGAGAGCGCGCCATCGCTCGCCGTCAGTCTCAAGACATAAGTGCCGGCAGCCGCGAAACTGGCCGTGGTGGCCGCTTGCGCGGCGTTGCCAAAGGTCACTGCGCCGGGGCCGCTCATCTTGCTCCAAGTCGTTGTTAGAGTGCTGCCTGACGGCAGCCCATCATCGCTTGCTGTGCCATTGAGCGTCGCATTAGCTGGCAGCGTGATGGTTTGATCGGGGCCTGCATGGACGGTTGGCGCTTGATTGATACTGACGACGAGATCATCGCTGCTGCTCAAATCCGAATCGCTCGCCGTCAGCCGTAGCACATAGGTTCCCGGCATGTCGAAGCTCGCCGTGGTCGCAAGCTGCGTGGCGTCCGCAAAAGTGATTGCGCCGGGACCACTCACCTTACTCCACGTTGTGGTCAGCGTGCTGCCAGCAGGCAAACCATCGTCGGTCGCCGTGCCGCTCAAGCTGACACTGGTCGCCGGCATGTTGATCGCTTGATCCGGCCCTGCATTAACCACCGGCGCTTGATTGATTGCCGTGACGGTCACCGTAACGTCATCGCTTGCGGTTAAGGCAGAGTCGCTGCCATTCAGCCGCAACACATACGTGCCCGGCGTATCGAATGTCGCCCAGGTCACAGGGTTTGCCAAGTTCGTAAACGTTACCGCGCCGGGGCCGCTCATTTTTGTCCAGCTCGTGGCGAGCGCGCTCCCCAGCGGCAGGCCGTCATCGCCGGCCGTGCCATTCAGCTTGGCGGCAGCAAGCGCCGGCGTTTCAAGCGTCAAGTGATCAAAGTAGCTATCGCAGTTGACGCCAGTGTTGCGCACGCCGATCAAGCGGACGCGTATCCACCGCGTGCCCGCCGGCGCGGTGCGCGTGTCGGAAACCAGCGTCCACTGCGCGGTCGCTTGCAGGGCGCTCGAATCGAACGAGGCCAGCACCGCCGCGTTCGTGGCGTCACGATACTCGACGATGATGCGGCTGCTGTCGGCAGGCGACTCGTCGAACGAGCGCACGTATCCCTTGAAGCGAAAGGTCAGCGTGCCGGCGGCGATGCTTGCGGCAAAGGCCGAGACCTCAACGTCTTGACTGAGTTCGGCCTGCGCCACCTGGCCAGGATAAAAGTAGGTGCTGCCCTGGTAGCTGGTCGGGAAGCCGTTCGCCCCGGCGGTCGCCTGTGTCCAGCTCGTGCCGGTCACTTCGGTCCAGGCGGGTATCTTGCCGTTCACTAGCGGCTGTTCGTTGCCGGGATTCTGTAAGAGGTTAAAGCTGACCGCCTGATCCGGCCCGGCGTTGACCTGTGGCGCTTGGTTCTGCGGTGTGACTGTGATGACGACATCATCGCTGCTTGTAAGTTGTCCGTCGCTCGCCGTCAGTCGCAGCATGTAGGTGCCCGCTGTGCTGAAGCTTGCGGTGGTCACCGCCTGATTCGGGTTTGCAAAAGTGACCGTTCCAGGTCCGCTGACCTTGCTCCAGACAATGGTGAGGCTGCTGGCGGGCAGGCCATCGTCACTCGCCGAGCCGTTGAGCGCGGCACTCGAAGGCAGACTGATCGTCTGATCCGCGCCAGCATTCACCGTCGGTGCCTGGTTGGTAGCGCGCGTCACATGGCGCGAGACGTTGGCAGTGTTGCCGTACAGGTCTGTGGCGGTCGCTGTGAGCGTGTTTGCGCCCATCGCCAGCGGCACCGACGCCGTGTAGGTGTTGCCGCTGACGGTCGCGGCTACGCCATTGACCGTCACCGTCACGGCAGTCTGGTCATAGACCGTGCCGCTCACAACCGTCTGGGTCGCGTCAATAACCGCGCCTTCAGCGGGCTGTTCGATCGTAATCACTGGGGCAGTCGCGTCCGCCGCGCCGCGCAACAGGCCGCCGCTGTTGACCGTCAGGCGGTCGCATTGCAGGCTGCCGGTCAGCGTGCTGTTGCCGTTAATGGTCACCGTGCTCGACGGCGCGATGACAGTGCCGTAAAGCAGGCTGCCGCTGTTCAGCGTGACACTGCCGCTGGCCACCTTGAGCGTCAGCCAGAGCGCGCTACTCGGTGCGCCGATGGTGCCATTGAGGTTCGTGCCGAGCGCCAGCGTCAGCACAACCGGCCCGGCGATCTGAAGCTGCGTTGTGCCATTGAGCGTCAGGCTGCGCAGGTTATAGACCGACGGCGTAGTTGACCCGGCTACGCCGAAGACGAAGCCGCTGCCACTGTTGGCCGTTAAATTTCGATAGCTGCCCGGCGGCACGACAACCATACCGACATTGCTGTTGAGCGTCAGGTCGCGCAAGGTCGCGAAATCGCCGGGCGATTGTCCGGCGGTATTGATCGTTACGTCGCGCGTGCCTGAGCCTGTGGGTGGGGTCGCGACCGTCGGCAGCGTGATCGGGTCAACGCGCGTCAGCAGGTGGCCGAGCATCGAGCCAGAGTTGAGCGTCACTTGGTAACCGGTCGGTGACGCGCTGCCGGTGCCGGGAATCGTACCGCCGAAGTTCGGCGTGCCATTGATGACGACCTGCGGCGTGCCCGGCACGAGCAAGTCCGTGGTGACGACGGCACCGCTGTTGAACAGCACACTCTCGCCTGTGAGCTGGCGCACCGCGCCTTCGACGCGGCCATTGATGGACGGCGCGTGGCGCACGACAGCTGCCAGTCCGTTAGTCGCCGCCAGCGGGAAGACGCCCGCCGGGGCAAAAGCCCCGGCTTCCAGTTGATTGGCCTGCGCGAGTTGCGAAGCTTGAAACTCTGTGCCCGTCCAGCGGATGCGCCAGAGCGCGCCGGGCTGACTCTGCGTGACCAGCAGGTCGCCAACCATCGTCGCGAACTGATTGGCCGAAGCGCCAAGCAGGCTGGCCGCGCCGCTGTCAACGGCGAAGAGGTTCTCGTTTGCCGGAATCAGGTCAAGGTCTTGAGGGTTGACGCTGAGCTGGTAGGATTCGATGACGCCTTGCGGGTTGATGGTGTTCAGGCGACTCTGGGTTTTGATGGCGGCTAGTATCTTGCCGGCCCACGGGCCATACTTCGCTGCGTCATTGGGCACACTGATCACGGCATCCGCCGCCACGCCGAGCGCCGCCACCAGTGTCGGCGTCCCCGATGCGGTGATTCGCCACACACTGCCCTGCGCCGTTACGGCGAGCAAGTCGCCGCCATAAACACCCGTGCGGTCTATGTGCAGTGCGTTGATCGTGCCGCTTTCGCCCGGCAGGCTGACCCAGGGGTTCTGCACGGACGAGCCATCGGCTGAAATGCGCGCGATCACGCCCGCCACCCCGGTGCCGGTAAATAACTCACCGGCATGGAATCCGCCGCGGCTGAAGCCGCCGCCATCGTCGCGGGCGGTCGCGAGCTTGAGCCTAGCGCTCAGGCCTGCGAGGTTGGAAAAGCCGGCATGTGCCCCATCCGCAGCGATCAATTCAAGGTTGCGCGGCTGGCCCGTCGGGTAGTTGACCGACACGGCGAGTTGATTCGTCGGCTGATGATAATCGATACTGCTCGCGTTGTTGAACGAGGAACCGAGCGCGGTTAAAGAGATGCCGCCCGATTGCGGCGCCAGTATGGCACGGACAGCGCGGACGGGCGCTGCCATGGCGGGTGCGTTGCGGGCCGACGCGAGAGCCGACGCCGAACCCTTGATCGAGACTCTGGAGCGTGGCGTAGCCGCATGGCTCGCGGGGAACGGCGCGATGGTATGACAGAAGAAGACCAGAATCAGTAATCGGGCGGTTAATGGACGGAACGCGAACCATTGGGGGTTAATTTCGAGAAGGGACTTTATCATTTCTGCCACTCCAATCCAGACTTCAAGGGAGAAGGCCAGGCCCGTTGCGCAGAGGCAGGCTCGGCGAGTTCGACGTAAAGGGCGCGGCAATCTATCAAGCGGTTCCATGAGTTCAGAGCGCGTCAGCAGCCTGAACGCTGAGACGATCACTCCAGTGAGGAAGATAATGCACGAGCAAGGTAATGAGTTAAAGAGATAGCCGTCTTGCCCTGAGGACAAACAACCCGGCTTTGTGGTGTTTGGCTATGAAACTCAACAACCTGATTTCTAACGGCGCGTCGTTTATATCAGACTGGCCATGTAGTGTCAATAGTTTTCGCCGTGAATAAAATTATATAAAAAACCTGAATCATTCTCTTTTACATATGGTTTGAAGCTGTGGCAGAAATTCGCCCTTGGCCAGCCTCCAGTGCATCGGGTGTTAGGCCACCGTCGAAGGAAACCGAGCCTTTTGGTTTTTTCTTGACTTCGGAGTCACCAAGCTCCTCGGCTGAGCATCTCTCTTTTATCTCGTCTGTGGTTCTTCCCTCTCTGGTATTGTCTTTCGCGACCAAGTTCTTTACGAGGTCACGAGCCGGCTTCATTTTGTCTTTGTCGTAGGTTGACTCTCTTTTATTTCTTTCGTCTTCCGCTCTTTTGTTTTTATCTCGTCCTTTACGGCCTAACGCTCACGTTCAGCGGGGCCAGTAACGGCATTGAAAGAATCTATGAGAACTGCGCTTCGTGGCCTCCGCTGGAACGGATGGTTAGGCGCTGGCGGATAAGCAAATACCTCCTATTTGATCTTGACGTCGAAAATCCCATGCGTTTGCCTTAGCTTCTCTAAGAGATCAGCTAGTACGGGTTTGATCTGATCGCCGATGACTCCTGTCAATTCCTTTCCTGCGTCCTGAAGTTTCATCGCTGCATCTATAGCTTCGTCAGAGAATTGATTCGGCTATCCGGCTGATCAATGACATCATACGGAAGATCGTGATTGTCCATGAACCGTTGAGTCAGATCATCGTAATCCATTTTTTCAAGCAGTAGTTCTTCGAGAATAGATCGGCATTCTTCTAATTGTGGGAGCCAGGTTACTAACGTGAATCCATTTTCCTTAATGTGTCCTATCAGTCTGCTAACCTTAAAATGGTAATCAATTGCCTCGCGCTTAAACTGCTCCTTTAGCTTTATTACCTGATTCTCAGCAGTTCCCATTCCCAACCTCCCACGCTCTTGTAATTTTCGAGCGAGCGCCTAACGCTCGCGTTCAGTGTAGGCCGCAAACGGCCTCACAAGAAACCACGTGAAGTATGCTTCGCGGTCTCCGCTGCAATGGCTTGTCAGGTGGCCTCTCGGGTAGAATGGGCCAATGGAAACGCTGGCCCAGTACCTTGACCGGCTCATGCGCCAGAAGCATCTGACCCCGAAAGACTTGGCCAACCGCTGTGGGCTTACGGATAGCTATATCGGCAGACTCCGCAAAGGCAGGTCTGACAATCTGACTGTCCAAACGGTGAAGAAACTAGCGCTAGCGCTCGACGTGAACGCTCACGAAATCTTTGCGGTGGCTGCGGGGATTCCGCTCAGTGAAATGCCGCAAGTTGACCCGCGTTCGCTCCTGGATCAAATACAACAGCTCGTCAGCGATGAGAACGGCTTGGCCATCTTGCGGCAGTTGCTTGATTTTTCGCCGGCTGAGCGCAAGATACTGCTTAATTACATGGAGTATTTCAAACGACCGCCATCCAACGGCAAATCGGGAAAGAAAGGCAAGCCGCGCAAGAAGTGATTAGGCAGAGGGCTTGTCGGGTGGCCCGACGGGTTCTGACAAGAGGTTCATAACGAAGGTTAAAATAATCCGCATGTGGTCTTCGTCCATGCGGTTGTCGCTGATGAGTCCGAGCAACTTGAAGCCCATATCTTGCAAGCTCATGTCTTCAAGAAGTTGCTCCGTCTGTTTGTCTTTGGCTTTCTTGGCCATCTTCTTTTTCCACCTGGCAAGGTCTAA
>DATENM010000020.1 GCA_035275065.1 Blastocatellia bacterium | reverse complement strand
CGCCAGCTATGACCCGAAGAATTACCTGGGGCTGGGGGAGGCGGACGTGGTGCCGACGAAGCTTATAGATACGAGCCTGATGGAGACGGCGAGCGACGACTGGTATGCGGAGATGGGTAGCGAGGGGCTGGCGGCGATGGCGGTCGGGCGGCTGCCGGTGCGCTCGTCAACGGAAGCCGCTGCCCTGGTCGCCAAGATCATCGCTTACGACAGCGCCGCGCCATCTGACGCGCTGTTGCTGGTCGCAGATAGCAGCGACGACTTTGATTTCGCGGGCGCCGCCAATCAGTTGCGTGATTTCATTCCGCCGAATATCCGGGCCGAAGAGATCAGGCGTGGCCAGACAGACGATGTGGCCTCGCGCGAGCGGTTGCTGGCGGCGATCAACGAAGGGCGCAAGGTCGTCAATTACATGGGGCATGGCAATATCGATCAGTTGCATGGCTTCTTGCTTACGGACGCCGATGCGCGGGCGCTAACGAACCAGGAGCGGCTGACGTTCTTCGTCGCCATGACCTGCCTGAATGGCTACTTCCAAGAGCCGGCGCTCGACAGCCTCGCCGAAGCGATGGTGAAAGCGCCGCACGGCGGCGCGGTCGCCGCGTGGGCTTCATCGGGCATGAGCGGCCCGGCAGAACAGGCGGTCGTCAATCAGGCGTTATACCGCTACTTGTTCAGCAGCGGCGCGACGCTTGGCGATGCAACCTTGAAAGCCAAAGCGGCGACTTCAAGCAGCGACGTGCGGCGGACCTGGATTCTGCTGGGCGACCCGACGACGCGGCTGCGCTGAGTACACGACGCGGCGACGCGGGAAGAGTGATGCGGAGACGCGGAGACACGGAGACGCGGGGAAAGAAGATCAATCGCTATCATCTATAGCTATCATCTGTTTTTCCCCTCGCCGCGTCGCCGCGTCTCCGTGTCTCCGCGTCGCCCTGTTCCCGTGTCGCACAGCCGCCGTGCCGACTTGACTTGCTGTTGTGATACTCGATACGATAGCGACGATTCGGCGAGAGCTTTCTGTCACAAGTTTTTCGAGTCCGTCTTGTCCTCAACGCAGAAGAGCAGCGAAACGATAAGGACGCACGCGGTCGGGGGATGGGCCTGATCCACCCTGACTGCGACTGAGATCGTTCGCCCGTTTGCCCCAATACTCAGCACCACCGCAAGCGGCGAAGGGCGCATGATTGATATGGTGAAGGCGCGCGGCAACTCCATCTCGCCGATCCAGATCGTTGCGTTTGCAAAGCTGCGATCCCGCGGCAGTTTATCCGGCAGTCGGTAATCATTGAAGGACGCAGTCCAGGAGATTTAATTATGAAGGCTTCATCCAAGCGTGTGCGGTATGGCATCAGTCTCTTGCTGATGCTGGCAGGCGCGAGCATCTGGTTGGCGCTGCCCAACCTGCAATCGGGTCAGGCAAGCGGTGGCCGTTTGCCTATCGGCGCGGCGCAAAACAGAGCCGCAGCGCTCGACAGCGAACGTCAGGCGGGGCTCGACAGACTGCTGGCGCAATGGAAAGCCGGCGGCGCGGTTTCAGAAGAAGAAGCGAGCCTGCTGCGCCGCTACAGTTCCGGACAATCGCTCACCGAGCTTGAGGCTGACGTGTTGATCTCGCGGGCGCTTTACGCGCATTACGTTCAGCAATCGCAATTGACGCGCGAGCAATCCGACCTCTTGAGCCGCTACACGCAAACCGTCGCGCGCCATTCGACCGACGTTCTCGATCTAAAGAAACAATTGCTGAATCAGCGCATCGCCGCCGCTGCCGCCGCCGCCGCGCCGCGCGTTCCGCAAGCCGCGCCGGTCAACGATCAGTGCGCCGGCGCCGAAGTCATCCCCGCCGGCGGGCCGTTCCCTTACTTGACCGCCACCACGGCAGACATTACTGACGCGACGACCGTCGGCGATCCGCCGCTGCCTTCGTGTCAAACCGATGTATCGCGGTCAATCTGGTATACCTTCGCGCCGAGCACTTCGGGAATCTACACGATTGCGAGCTGTTCGGACGGGCCGACCGCCACGACCGTGACCGACACGGTGATGGCGATCTACACCTCGACGGGCGGTTGTGCCGGCCCGTTCACCGAAGTGCCGAGCGGCGGCGGTTTCGACGGCTGCGACGATGACGGATGCGTCACCGGTGCGCTGCAATCAGTCATCACCACGCAGCTCAACGCCGGCACGACTTATTACGTCGTGGTCTGGGAATACAGCAGCGCGGCGCCGGCACCCGGCCAGACGGCGGTTCAACTGCGGGTCTCGCGTGTGCTGGCTCAATCGAATGACACCTGCGCCAGCGCCACGGCGTTGTCGCTATTTACGCCGGTTGACGGGACGACGGTAGCCGCCTCGAACGATTATCAACTTTCCGGCTCGACTTGCTTCACGGGCATCGGGCAGACAGCGTCCACGGCGGCGGGCCGCGACGTGGTCTATTCCTTCACCGCGCCATCGGCAGACACCTACTCCTTCAGAGTGACCAACTATAGCACCGATGCCAACCTGGTGCTTTACGCCGCGAGCACTTGCCCGACAGGCCCGGCGCCGATCACCGTCAGCACTTGTCTGGCGGCGGCCAACCGTGACTCGTCGTCTTCTTCCGAAGAGATCGCCTGCCTGTCGCTGACCAACGGGCAACAGATTTATCTATTCGTTGACGAGAATGGCCTGACCGAGGGCAGCACCTTCACCATCGAAGCGACGCGCTGCGTGAAGGAGGTCGAGCCCAACAACACGCCGGCGACCGCCAATCAGGCCGTCTTCGGCATCGAAGGCGCGATTAATGCGGCGGGTGACATAGACTTCTTCTCGCTGGGCACCCCGGCGGCCAACTCGCGTGTCTTCGCCATGATTGACGCGGTCGCCAGCAACTCAATCGATTACGACATGCGGGTTACGACCGCCACCGACACGCTCGAATTTGATGACTTCGATAACGACACGCCATTCGGTCAGCTCGCGCCGAACGTCGCCGGCACACCGACGACCGGCGCGGCGACTTACCTGCGCGTCAGCCATTTCTCGGCGACCGGCGCCTTCGAGCCTTACCGGCTCTATGCCGTCGTGCAGCCGCCGAGCGCGCAGGCGACCGCCGAGTCCGAGCCGAACAACAACGCCGTAAACGCCGATTCGGCTGCCAATAATTATTTCAGCGGCACCTTGAGCGGCCCTGCGCCCTCGACCGACGTGGACTATTATTCGTTCACCGCGGCGGCAGGCACGCTGATCTTCCTGAGCCTGGATTGCGACCCGGCGCGCGACAACACGCCGATAGACGGCAAGCTCGAATTGCTCGACAGCAGCGGCACCAACGTGCTGGTGGCGGTCAATGACGGCAGCTCGACTTCGAGCACGACATCGGGAGCCGGCTCGCTCACTTCGCCGACGCCGAACTCGCCCGCCGAAGGGCTGGTCTATCGCGTGCGGACGAGCGGCACTTACTACGCGCGCGTTTCAATCGGCATCAACTCGGCGAACCCGATTGGCGCGGGCGATTATCTGCTGTCGGTTTTCGTTTCTTCGCCGACCGCCGCGCGCTTCGACAATGATCCGGCGAGCGCCGCCCGCGCCACGCGCTACAGCGACGGCGCGCTGGTGCGCTGGCAGACCGGTTATGAAGTTGAGAACCTGGGCTTCAACGTCTACCGCGAAGAGGGCGGCAAGCGGACGCGCGTCAACCCGCAACTGATCGCCGGCTCGGCGCTGATGGTTGGGCCGACGACGGCGCTCGGCGCGGGCCGCTCGTATAATTGTTTTGACGCGGCGGCTAACGGCTCATCCTACTGGGTCGAAGCCATTGACCTGAACGGGCAGAGCACCTGGCAAGGGCCAATTGCCGTGGGCCGCGCGCCGGGCAAGATGACGACGATGGCAGAGTCGCCGGCGCTTGGTGACGTTGGCCAGCTCAACCTGACCGAAGCGCAGACGACGCGCGTTGAGCGCAGCGCCGCGGTCAAGAGCGTCGGCACCTCAGACATCACCGTGCAGAGCAGCCTTGCCGGTCAACCGGCGGCAAAGCTCGCCATCACCGGCGAAGGCTTCTACCGCGTCGCGCTTTCGGAACTGGCTGCTGCCGGCTTCAACGCAAGCGCCGACGCGCGCAACCTGCAACTCTTTGTTGACGGCGAGCAGGTGCCGATCAACGTCACCGCCGCCTCGTCTGCGGGCTCGCCGGCTATTGAGTTCTATGGCGTCGGCATAGATTCCGCCGTCACCGCCGAGCATGTTTACTGGCTGATCAACGGCTCGGAGCCCGGCCTGCGCATGCGGCAGACGGTTGCGCCCGCCAGCCCGAGCAAAGGCGGCAGCTTCTTCGACAGCGTCGAATCCAAGCCGCGCAGCCTCTACTTCGCCAGCCTGCGCAATGGCGACAACGACAACTTCTTCGGGCCGATCATCACCAATACGCTGCCGGCGCAATTGCTCACCTTGCGGCACGTCGCCGAGGCCGAGGTCGAGGCGCAGCTCGAAGTCGGCTTGCAGGGCATGACGCTGGTCGGTCACCGCATCGAAGTGCGACTGAACGATCAGCGGGTTGGCGAAATTGTCTTCAGCGAGCAGAACGCCGGGCGCGGCCGTTTCAACGTTGCGCAGTCACTACTGAAAGAAGGCGCGAACACCGTGCGGCTGGTGCCGCTCGGCGGCCCGTCCGATATCACCTTGATCGATTACCTGCGCATCAATTACTGGCACGCGCTGGTTGCCGATAACAATCAACTGCGCTTCACGGCAGCCGCTAAACAGGCGGTCAGCGTTGATGGTTTCACTACCCCGAACGTCCGTGTGTTTGATGTTACAAATCCGAACGCGGCGCGCGAGCTGGTCGGTATGGTCAAGAAGACCAAATCCGGCTACAGCGTGTCGGTGACTCCCACGAAGGGCGGGCCGCGACAGCTTCTGGCAATGAGCGACGACAGCGCCCGCCGGCTGGCGAGCGTCAAGCTCAATCAGGCGTCGAACTGGCGGCAGAAAGGTCAGGCGGCTGACTACGTCATCATCACGCGGGGCGATATGATGAGCGCGTTCGCGCCGCTGAAGGCGTGGCGCGAGCGCCAGGGCTACAAAGTCGCGCTGGTTGATGTCGAAGACCTCTACGACGAGTTCAGCTACGGGCAGAAGACGCCGCAGGCG
>DATENM010000019.1 GCA_035275065.1 Blastocatellia bacterium | reverse complement strand
ACAGCCGCCGTCTCCGCCATCTCTTTTCGTTCGGCCTTCTGCTCAACCATAAAATCAAACGATGAAGTAGGAACGATGAACGATGAACGGAAGCCTTCACTCGCTTGAGTGCTTCCGTTCATCGTTCATCGTTCCTACTTCATCGTTTGATTTTATGGTTGAGCAGAAGGCCGAACGAAAAGAGATGGCGGAGACGGCGGCTGTCGCGGCGGCGGAGGCGACGTGGCCGCAGACGCGCGCCGTGCTGCGCCTGATCTTGATCATACTGGCGGTGGCGGGCGCGATCTGGGCGTTGTACCTGCTCGAAGGCGTGATCCTGCTGCTGGTGCTCTCGATCTTTTTCGCCTACCTGATCGCGCCGCTGGTCGAACTCTTCCACCGCCCCGTCAGACTCGCCGGGCGCGAGCGTCAACACCTCATCCCGCGCACGCTCGCCATCGGCATCGTCTACCTGCTGCTCTTCGGCGGACTCGGCCTCGCCGTCTACCTGCTGCTCCCGCAGGTCGGCGAACAGATCACCGGACTCGGCCAGCAAGCCCCCGCCTACTCGAAAAGCATTTCGGAGCGGGCGCAGAGACTGGAACGACTCTACCAACGCATCCCGCCGGGCGCGCGCGAGTCGGTCAAGGCCACCGTCTCGCAAACCATCGAAACGATCAGCGGCTACGCGAGAGCCGTCGCCGTCTCGACGGGCACGTTCGCGGTCGTCTACGCCCCGTGGCTGATCTTGATCCCGATACTCGCCTTCTTCCTTCTGAAAGACGCCGACAGCTTCCGCCGCTCGGCCTTGCAGATGCTCCCGCGCGGGCGCATCCGCTGGCGCGGCGACGAGTTGTTTCAGGACGTCAACAGCGCGCTCGCCGCGTACATCCGCGCGCAGTTGATCGCGTGCTTTTTGATCGGCGTGATCTGCACGCTCGGCTTCATCATCATCGGCGTGCCTTACGGGCTGGTGCTCGGCATACTCGCCGGATTTTTGGAATTCATCCCCCTCGTCGGGCCGCTGACGGTGGGGATTCTGGCCGTCGTCGTCTCCAGTTTCCACTCTTCGGGGCAAGCCTTCGCCGTCTTCGTCTTCCTCGCCGTCCTGCGCGTCGTGCAAGACTACGTGCTCTACCCGCGCATCATCGGTCAGGGCATCCACCTCCACCCGCTGGCCGTCATCCTCGCCATCCTGTGCGGCGCGGAACTGGCGGGCGTCGCCGGAATCTTCCTCGCCATCCCCGTCATCGCCATCATCTCCGTCGGCTACCGCCACTGGATGGAGCACAAAGGCGCGGACGAAGGACTCGTCGCCACGCTCCTGCAACCCGCCGAAGACCCCGTCGCGGAAAGTAAAAAGGCGAAAGTGAAAAGGCAAAAGTAAGACGGAGACATTCGCGCCCCTCCGTCTTCATCTTTTGCCTTTACGTTTTCGGCTTCTTCTTTCGCCTTTTAGCTTTTCACTTTTGCCTCGCGGTCTGTTCCATCAACTCGATGAAGCGTCGGAAGTGGTGCGCGGCGTCGTGGGGCCCCGGCGCGGCTTCGGGGTGGTACTGGACGGAGAAGACGGGCAACTGTTTGTGTCGCATCCCTTCGACGCAGTTGTCGTTGAGGTTGATGTGCGTGACTTCCACGTCCGGCGGGAGGCTGTCGGCCTGTACGGCGAAGCCGTGATTGTGCGAGGTGATCTCGATTGTGCCGGTCGCCTGTTCGCGCACGGGTTGGTTGCCGCCGCGATGGCCGAAGCGCAGTTTGTAGGTCGTGCCGCCGAAGGCGCGTCCCAAGAGTTGGTGGCCGAAGCAGATGCCGAACGTCGGCACGCCCGAGTTTGCGACGCGGCTGATCTCTTCGACCACCTGCGTCATCGAAGCCGGATCGCCCGGCCCGTTCGAGAGAAAGATGCCGTCGGGTCGCATCGCCAGAACTTCCGACGCCGACATCGAAGCGGGCACGACCGTCAGACGACAGCCGAGCCGCGCGAACTCGCGCAAGCTGTTTAGCTTCACGCCGAAGTCGTAACAGACGACATGGAAACGCTCCGCGCCTTCCGCCGGAACTTCAAAGGGTCGTTCGCACGTCACCGCGCTCGCCAGTTCCCTGTTCTCCATCGACTCGGACGCGCGCGCCTTCTCGACCAAACTTTCAACATTCAAATCAACCGTCGAAAGGCACGCGCGCATCGCACCCCTGTCGCGTATGTGACGGACGAGGGCGCGCGTGTCTACGTGATCGATGGCGACGATGCGCCAGCGTTTCAGGTAAGCGTCCAGCGTCTCTTCCGAACGCCAGTTGGAAGCCATACGACTCGCCTCGCGCACGACGAAGCCCTCCACCCACGGGCGGCGCGATTCGGCGTCGGCAGCGTTCACGCCGTAGTTGCCGATGAGCGGGTAGGTCATGCAGACGATCTGCCCGGCGTAGGACGGGTCGGTCAGAACTTCCTGATAGCCTGACATCGAAGTGTTAAAGACCATCTCGCCGCACGTCTCGCCCTCCGCCCCCCACGAGCGACCGCGAAACGTCCGTCCATCTTCGAGCGCGAGCAGCGCGCCTTTTTGTTCAGTCATAATTTGTTCAGGCTTGCGTCCGCAGGAACTGTTGCGCCTCGTTGAGCCAGCGTTTTTCGGCGCGGTACTTGTAGGCGGGCGCGGTCTTGACGGCCTCGATGCAGGCGCGCATGAGGTCTGCCGCCTCGCGCGGGCGTCCCATCCCGGCGAGCGCGCGCCCCGCGAGATATAGCCCTTCGGGGTCGGATTGACGGCGCGAGAGAAAGCGTTCGAGCGCGTCGTGCGCGTCGGCGTGTTGGCCTGCCGCCAAGTAGGTCGCGCCGATCTCGCGCCAGATTTCGTGCTGCGCGTGTTGTTCGTCGCGCGCGACGACCTGCTCGAAGTGTGTGATCGCGCCCGTCAGATCGTTCTGCATCCGACTGATGCGACCGAGTTGGAAGTGCGAGTCAACCTCGTCGGCGTCTATCTCGACGGCGCGCGTGAAACGGGCCTTCGCCTCGTCGAGTTCCTTGCGTTGGAGGTGAATGAGGCCGAGGTTGTAGTGCGCGGAGGCGTCCGCCGGGTTGAGCGTGGCGGCTTCGAGGTTGTGACGAAAGGAGACGCGCGCGCGCTGCGTGCGCATCACTTCGCCGAAGTAGCCGCGCAGCAAGAGGAACAGCATCACCAGCAGGAACGGCGACGTGAGCAGCCCGCCGAGTTGCCTAATGATCGGCGCGACGAACATCATCACCGCGCCGCCCCCGACGACCGCCGCGATCGCGCGCGGCCAAGTGATGCGAAACACCTGTCGCACGGCGATGATCGCCCACACCGCGAAGAACGGAAGCACCAGCATCAGCGCGAAACTTTCGGCGTACTGGCGCGGGTCGAGCATCTGCTCAAGGGCTTCGGGCGGCACTTGTTGTCGCGCGGCGAAAACTTGCGTCCACTGCTGGCTTTCCTTGATCGTGTTCGCTTCAAAGCCGCTCGCGCGGGCGAGGAAGGCCAGCGGGAACGCGAGGATGTGCGCCGCCGTCCACGCGTAGAAGATGGCGGAGGCGAGCGGCGCGAACTCCTGTTGCAACACGAGGCCGAAGCTGCCCCTGCGTTCGAAGAGGTTGGCGAAGAGGATCAAGACCGGGACGAACACGGCGGCGAGCAAGAGGAGCGTCCCCGCCGCGCCGCGCGCGACGCCGAAACTCGCGAACGCGCCGCCGAACGCCATGTCCCCCACCAGATAATTCCACTCGGCGTGGAACGTGTAGGCCAACTGCACGACGAACGCCGCGACGAGGGCAAAGCCGAGCGGCGCGCGGTCGCGCACCAAGCCCGACGCGCGCACGGGCGCGTAGAACATCATGAAGAACGGCTTCAACCAGTCGAGCATAAAAAGCTGTCAGTAGTCAGTTGTCAGTGGTCAGTTGTTTCGTGCTTATTTAACTTGAAACCTTCATCTTTAGTTGTCGGCTGATGAACGACATGCAACGGACAACTGACCACTGACGACGGACGGTTCTACGGCTCAACCTCTTCCTCGTCCGGCTCGGCGGGCGTGGGCATGAGGGCGGGCGCGGTGAGCGCGTAGTCGGTCTCGTGGCGGATGATGGTCGCCTGCGAGATCGGCCAGTAGCGCAGGAGCGCCTTGCCGTAGATGTATTTTTCGGGCACTTGCCCCCAGATGCGCGAGTCGCTCGAATTGTCGCGGTTGTCGCCCATCACGAAATAGTAGTGCTGTTTGACGAGCGTCGGCGGCAGCGTCATCCGCCCGACGTTGAGTTGCGGGTCGAGATACGGCTCGTCGAGCATCTGCCCGTTGACGTGGATGCGCCCGCCTCGCACTTCGACGAGTTCGCCCGGCAGGCCGATGATGCGTTTGATGTAACTCTTGTCCGGGTCGTCCGGGAACCAGAAGACGACGATGTCGCCGCGATCAATTTTCGGGATGTGGTAGTAGACCAGTTTGTTGACGAAGATGCGCTCGCCGTCGTGCAGGCGCGGCAGCATCGATGTGCCTTCGACCTTGACGGGCTGCACGACGAAGACGACGAACAGCGCGGCGACGAGCAGGGCGAACAGGAGATCGCGCAGGAGCAGCCGCGATTCCGCCCAGAAGTGGCGGCGCGATTCGATGTCGAGCCGCTGCACTTCGATGTCGCGGTCGTCCTCGATTCCGATGTCGCCGAACTGCGGGCTGCGCGACCTGTTACGCTTGAACATGGCTTGCCGGTTTCTCGTCCGTTCGTCTGGAATTTATCTGACGGATCATGTGTTTCGAGGTTAGCCGCGCGCCGCGCGCTTTGTCAACGCGAGCGAGTTTCGGCGCGGGCGCAAGCGATTGCTTGACAGCGTTTGCGGCGCGTCTCTATTATCGTTTGTCAGGCACAGGCACACGAAAACTCAAATCAATTCCCTACACCCGGCAACAGGGACGGAGGCCAACAAGAGCGTGATCAAACTCGACATCGTCAACCGCGTCGCAGACCGCACGGGCGTGCCGAAGATGAAGGCGGAACAGGCCGTGGACGCGCTCTTTCATTCGATGAAAGAGGCTCTGGCGCGCGGCGAACGCATCGAACTGCGCGGCTTCGGCGTCTTCGTCGTCAAACCGCGCAAGCGCGGCGTCGGCCGCAACCCGCGCACGGGCGAAGTCACAGACATCCCGCCCGGCAAGACGATCCGCTTCAAGCCCGGCAAAGAATTGCAGGCTTAGTAGTCAGTCGCCAGTCGTTGGTTATTGCGGCTTCAGCATTCAGGGAAAACGGATAACTGGCAACTGGCAACTGACCCCTGCTGTTGACATCCCGCCGCTCCGCAGATGTATCCTTGAAGGGTGGAAAATACCGAGCCGTCGTATCGCCTCAGCGAAGTTCCCGCCGCGCCCTCCGCGTTTGATCGTGAAGTCGTTTTCATCGACTCGCCTGAAAGCGAACTGTCGGCGCGGCGCATTCGGAAACACGTCCTTTACTTCCTCGCCACCGTCGTCACGACCACGCTGACCGGCGGGTCATGGGTGGTGAACCCGCCGATTAATTCAATACTCGACCTGTTCATCGCGCCAACGGTTGCAGTGGTTCGCGAAACGCTTGCAGGGAACCTCTTCCCGCTGACGCAAGGGCTGATCTTCACGACGACGCTGCTGGTGATTCTGGCGGCGCACGAGTTCGGCCACTATTTCGCCTGTCGTTATTATGGCATTCGCGCGACGCTGCCGTTCTTTATTCCCGCGCCGCCGGCGGTGACGCTGTTCGGCACATTCGGCGCGGTGATCAAGATCAAAGAGCCGATCCCCTCGCGCCGCGCGCTATTTGACATTGGCATCGCCGGGCCGCTCGCCGGTTTCGCCGTCGCCTTGCCGGCTTCGATCATCGGCCTGGCAATCGCGAAGCCCGCGCCTTTCGTCGAAAGCTTGCCGACCAAAAGCACACAGTTCTTGGACCCGCCGCTGTTCAAGCTCATTGCCTGGGCACTGGGAACGCCGGCGATGATCGATTGGAATCCGATCTACTGGGCGGCGTGGGGGACGCTGTTCGTGACGGCGCTGAACCTCTTTCCCGTCGGCCAGCTTGACGGCGGCCATGTGCTCTATGCGGTGCTTGGTAAGCGAATTCACAAATGGGTTTCGCGCGCTGTGGTCGTGGCGACGGCGGCGCTATCGATCACTGCCTACGTCAAATGGGAACTGCCGGTCTATGGCCTCTGGACGCTGGTGCTGCTGTTCCTGCTCAAAGTCGGCCACCCGCAGGTCAGCGAAGACGAGGCGCTCGGGCGTGGGCGCATCATTCTCGCCATCGTTGCGTTAATTGTCTTCCTGCTTTGCTTCATGCCTTTCCCGGCTATCACGCTTTAAGCGCGCCAGCCGGCGCGCCTGGAGAGAAGAATGTCCGAGGCCAATCACTTTACCGAGCCGCCGCTGGCTTATCTCAATGCCGAATTCCTGAAAGGCCCCGAAGCGCGCATCCTGCGCATCCTCTCGGAATATCTCGAACCGGCCTCGCGCCTGCGCCACAACCGCATCCGCGACACCATCGTCTTTTTCGGGTCGGCGCGCTCGGTGTCGCCGGAGGCTGCGGCCATGCGGATGGGCGCGCTTAAACAGCGCCTCGGTGAAGCCGGCGCGCTGACCGCGGAGCTTGAGGCCGAGCAGTCGCGCGCTGAATACGCCGTCAAGCTGGCGCGTTATTACGCCGACGCCATGGAGCTGGCGCGGCGGGTCACCGAATGGTCTAAGGGGTTGACCGGGCAGCATCACTTCATCGTCTGTTCGGGCGGCTCGGGCGGCATGATGGAAGCGGCCAATCGCGGCGCATCTCAGGCGCGCGGCAAGACCATCGGCCTGAACATTGAGCTGCCGTTCGAGCAGGGCGTCAATCCCTATGTTTCGCGCGACCTGATTTTCAACTTCCACTATTTCTTCATGCGGAAGTTCTGGTTCGTCTACCCGGCGAAGGCGCTGGTGGTCTTCCCCGGCGGCTTCGGCACGATGGATGAAATGTTCGAGGTGTTGACGCTGATTCAGACGAAGAAGCCCGGCAAGCGGATGCCGGTGATCCTCTTCGGCAAGGCGTTCTGGGAAGAGGTGATTGACTTTGGCGCGCTGGTGCGCTGGGGCGTCGTCAGCCCGAACGACCTGAACATTTTTCACATGACCGATTCGGTAGACGATGCATTCACCTACCTGACCAACCAGCTCGAAGAGCTCTATCTGACGCCAAAGGGCCTGGAAGAAGTGAAGCTAACCTGAGCCATCAAGCCAACGGCTTCCGCCGTCGGCTTACCGCCATCATGATTTATTCATCGGGGAGTTTATCCACCACGTCAATGACGCGCTCGATCTGTTTCAGATAACCGGCGAAGGTCGCATCGGTCTCCGATTGCAGCCCGACGCCTTCGGTGTCGGCGTACTCGAAGATGCGCGCGAAGACTTTCTGATCGAGCTTCAATACTTCAGCGGTTTTCATCACACAATCGCGTCGGGCAAACGGCGCGTCGTGGCCGGCCATCGCCAGCACATGGCGAAAGAGCACGGCAAAGCTGTCGAGCGAGTTGGCCATCAGCTCTGTGAGCCGCTGCGGGTTGTGCGCCGCCGCAATCGCCAGCCGCCGCAGGCGCAGCAGCTTGGCGCGCAGCTCGTATTCGAGTTGATGGCGCAGGTTGTGCGTCTGAATGTCGAGGCGCTCGAAGGGGTCTTTGCCGTACAGCACATGGCGAACCTGGCTCATATCGATGAACTCGATAGGAAAGACGTCGGCGGCGTCGGCGATCTCTTCCGTGGTGAAATAGACCGGCAGCGGATTACCTTCGAGCCGCCAATTTTCGGCGAGCGGCTGGGCGACATGTAGATCATGAGGAGCGATTCGGTCTAGCACGACCAGAATGCGCTTTGGCACTTCGTCATCCACCAGCCCGCTCACCACCGACGCGCCGTAAAGCACAACCGACCTGAGATTGTCGCCGTGCGCCGCCGCCAGCGCGTCAACCAATCGCTTTAACTCATCCGCCACGTTGCTCACCCTCCGCCATCAAAATGATGAACGATGTATAATGAATGATGAATTAAAGAAAAGCTATCGAACTGCAAAGGGCGCAGGCTCTGGCAGCTCATCGTTCATCGTTCATCATTTCAATCTACCAGCTATCGCTGGCGCCGCCGCCGCCGAAATCACCGCCGCCGCCGAAGCCGCCAAAGCCGCCACCGCCGCCGCCATCACTGCCGCCCCAACTGCCGCCGCTCGAACCGCCCCAGCCGCCGCCGCCAAAGCCGCCGCCGCGCCCGCCGAAGATCATCGGCAAGATTAGCCAGCCGAGACCGCCGCGACGGCGGTAACCGCCTCCGGGGCCGCCGCGCCCGCCGCGCCCAAGCGCATTAAAAATGACGAGAAAGATGAAAACGATCACGATGATCATCACCGGCGAGATGCCGCCGCGGCTGCGCTGCGGGCGGCGCGTCGGAGCGCGATAGGCTTGCGTCGCATCGATGCCTTCCATCGAGATGCCGAGCTTTTCGGCAAGCGTCGCCAGGATCGTCTGGGTGCCCACGGTCAGCGCCTGGTCGAAATTGCCTTGCTGGAAATCCCCACGCATCTTGCGAATGATCTCGCCCGACAGCCCATCGGGGAGGTCGCCTTCAAGATGGCGGCTGACCTCTAACCGCGTGCCGCCGTGATAAAGATTGTCCGCATAGCCGCCGGTGTTCGGCTCTTTGATGGCGACCAGCAACAACAGGGCGCGCTTTTGCGCATCACCGCCGACGCCCCACTTACGCGCCAGTTGCAGGCTGTAGTCTTCAATCGGGTAGCCTTGCATATCATCAAAGGGCATGGTGACGACGGCGATTTCGACGCCGCTGCGGGCGCGAAAGTTTTCGAGCAGGCTTTCAAGCTGCTGGCGCTTGTCGGCGCTCAGCTTGCCGGCAAAATCGTTGACCATGCCCGTGTAGGCGGGCAACTGCGGCTGCGCCAGCGCCACCGCCGCTAAGGCAAGAATCAGGCTGAGGCAAAGCAGTGTTCTCTTGAGTGCTACGGTCATTAAATGAAAACCTCGCCGCGCTCTATATTCATCGCGGCCTGTCAGCCCGATGATGAACGGTTCGGCGCAGCTTGACGACTGCGGCAGGCTCCCTCTGACGATTTCGCTCATACGCTTTAATGATAGCTGACGCGCCGGGGAAAACGAATGAAGATAGCCCTAGTTGGAGCGCCGCCAGTCGCCCGACCATCGGCTCAGTGACCGAGATGCAGCGCTTCGAGCAGCAGCTCGATGACGTAGAGCAGCGCGACGCCGGCAAAGACCAGCAGCGACGTGCGCAGGCCGCCGGCGCGCGTGTTGACTTCGGGGATCAGGTCCGAGGCGGCGACATAGAGCGTCACGCCCGCAGACAGCGGCAGGACGTGCGCCGATAGCGGCAGCGAGGCGATGGCGGCGTTGCGGAATACGAGCACCAGCGCCACGCCGACGAAGGTCGCCAATCCGACCGCCAGCGCCGCCAGCCGCGCCGCTCGCCGGCTGCGCCCCGCAGCCAACATCATTGAGGCGACCGTGAAGCCTTCCGGCAGCTTGTGCAGCAAAATAGCGACGAAGACCAAAACGCCAAGCTTGGGGTTCACCAGCGAGGCGACGGCAATTGACACGCCGTCAAAGAAAGTGTGCACCAGCAGCGCCCCCAGGCCGGCCATTGCCGCGTGGTGCCGCAGCATCGCCTCTTCGTGCGTCTCTTCGCCGAAGTGAAAGTGCGGCGCGACCGTATGCTCGACAAACTGAATCAGCATATAGCCGACCAGCACCCAAAGCATGGGAAAGACGCGCTCGCTGGCAGGCCACTGCTCTATGCTTTCCGGGATCAGCTTGATGAAAACGGCGGCGAGCATGAAGCCCGCGCCCAAGGCAATCAGATAACGCAGAGCCACCTGTCCAAGCCGGCGCGACGACACCAGAAAGCCGCCCAGAAAGTTCGCCGTTGCCGCCGCCAATCCGTACGCCGCGATGAACAGTGCGGTCTTATCCATTCAATAAAGCTCCGTCACTCGAAGTCAGCGACTATAGCATACTTGCCCGCGGCGCAGCACGACCAATCACGCCACGCGCCACGGGCCGACCATCCCGCAAATTCCTACTGATAAAGAATTTCATTGACAGCCCTCTTTATCTGACGTACCATACGGCGACGGTGGAACAAAGTGGACCAAAATGGAGACACATTTGAAAAGAAGAATAAGGCGGGCAAGGTTGAGATGAAACTTTAGGTTTTGAGGGCAGTCTCGTTGCATGCTGAGGGGCAATTATACAGTAAGGATGGATGAGAAAGGGCGGATAAAATTGCCCGCCGCCTACCGCCGCTATATTGATGAGCATTACGGCGCCGATTTTTATGTGACAAGTCTGACAGGCGAATGCGCCCGCCTCTACCCGATGCGCGAGTGGCTGGCCATCGAAGAAAAGCTGCAAGCCCGCGGCACTATGGACGCCGCCGTGAGAAAGTTCCTTGACCGCACCAGCTTCTATGGCCAGCCAAGCGAGATGGACACGCAAGGTCGATTGCTGATTCACCCGCTGTTGCGGACGCGCGCCGAACTGACCGGCGACGTCGCGGTGATCGGCTACTTGCAATATCTCGAAGTCTGGGAACTGGATAAGTTCAAGGCGCGGCTCGATGCGGAACCCTACACCGCCGCCGACGCTGCCGCGCTCGCGCAGATGGGCGTCTAGCCGGGGCGCTCATTCGACAATCAACCGGACGACGATGACGCCGCAATGGACAGAGAGGTCGGAGGGGAAAGTCAGTCTCACGAGCCGGTGCTGCTCGATGAAATCGTTGATTTTCTCAACCCCGCAGCCGGCGGCCTCTTCGTTGATTGCACACTCGGACTGGGAGGCCACACGGCAGCCATTTTAAAGGCTGCGCCGACGGCTCGCGTCATCGGCCTCGACCGCGACCGCGACGCTCTGGCTATCGCCACCGAGCGACTGGCGATCTTTGACAAACGGTTTCAAGCCGTACACGCGAACTTCACAGAGATTGGCCGCGTGCTGGCGCAACAAGGGACGATGAGCGTTCAGGGCGTTTTGGCCGATTTAGGCGTTTCATCATTGCAACTCGACCGTGGTGAGCGCGGATTCAGCTTTGGCGCCGACGCGCCGCTCGACATGCGGATGGATCAAAGTCAGGGTGAGACGGCGGCAGCGTTGCTCGGTCGGCTGACGGAAGGCGAGCTGGCCGATTTAATCTTTGAATATGGTGAAGAACGTGGCGCGCGGCGCATCGCCCGCGCCATCGTGCGCGAGCGCGAGCGCGCAGAGATTGCGACCACCAGACAGTTAGCCGACCTGGTGGTGCGCGTCCTGCATCCGCAGGGCCGCTGGCGGATTCATCCGGCGACGCGCACCTTTCAAGCCTTGCGCATCGCCGTCAATCAGGAACTGCGCGCCCTGGAAGGCTTCATCCCCGATGCGGTGACGGCGCTCGCAGCGGGCGGGCGGCTGGCAATCATTTCGTTCCATTCGCTTGAAGACCGCATCGTCAAGCGCGGCTTTTTGCGGGAGTCTGGCCGATGCGACTGTCCGACAGAGGTTAAAAGGATCGCCCAGGCGAGCCAGTGGCTCGCGGAGAACGGTCTTGAATCGAGCAGCGAACAAGACGGCGGCTCTCGTGCATCCGGTGTCCTGGCGTGTCCGCATTGCGGCGCGCGCCGCCGGGTTCACCTCCTCACACGCAAGCCGGTTCGCCCGAGCGCCGCAGAAAGCGCGCGCAATCCTCGCTCCCGCAGCGCGCTGTTGCGCGTCTGCGAGAAACTGTAGGTCATCAAGCCCAGACCTTCTAGCCCCAAACTCGACCGGGTCCGCAGGTTGTCTTTCGTGGCGCGTCCCGGCTTCACGCCCGTTCGTGAAGCCCACCACCCGAGAGCCTTTTGCCCGGATCAACCTTTGAGGCAGATGTTATGACTAACCGATTTTATCCCGACAAACAGATTCGCAACCGCCAGGTGGCGCGGCCCGTCAATGGGCGCATCTTCGTCTGGCTGACGGTGCTGGCGCTGGCCGGCGCCTTGCTGTCGTGCGGTTTCGTGATCAGCGCGCGCCAGCACTTTGAAGCCATCTCAACCGGTTATGAGAACGAAGACCTGCGGCGGCAGGCGGCGCAGATGGAAGAGAAACGCCGCCAGCTTGAGTTGGAGTATGCGCGCCTGGCTTCACCGGTCGAAATCCAAAAGCGCGCGCAGAAGGTCGGGCTGGCCCAACCGCAGAACCAGCCGACCGGCATCCGCCGCCCGACCAACGTCGAGGCAAAGCCGAAAAGGTAGATGACCCGTGATGGGTGTCGGGTGTTAGGTGTTGGGTTCCGGTAATCACTCAACCTCTAACACCCCACACCCGACACCCATCACCTGATAGACCAATGATGAGAACGAACAACCAGGTATCCGCTAAGCGCTTCATCGTCATCCAGGTCCTGGTGGTCCTCTGGGTCGTGGTGATCGGCTATCGCCTCGTCAAGTTGCAGGTCAGAGACCATGAAACGCTACGCGCCCGCGCCGAGCGCCAGCAGCAGGCGGCGATTGATCTGAGCCCGATGCGTGGCATCGTTTATGACCGCAACGGCAATGAGCTGGCGCGCTCGGTCGAAACCCGCTCGCTTTACGCCTCGCCCGCCGAGATCAAAGATGCCGAGACGGTCGCTGACCGCCTGGCCGACCTGCTCGACGTTGACCGTGATGCGCTTTACAAACGGCTGACGTCGAAGAATCTCGTGCTGGTCGCGGTCAAACGCAAGCTCACCGACAAAGAAGCGGCGCAGGTCGAAGCCTTGCACCTCGGCGGGCTGCGCTTCGTCAACGAGATGAAGCGCAACTACGTCGCCGGCCAGACCGCCGCCCACGTCCTCGGCTTCGTTGACATCGAAGAGCGCGGCCAGGGCGGGCTTGAGCAGGCGTACGACAAGCAGATTCGCGGCAAGGGCGGGCGGCTGGTCCTCGACGTCGATGCGCTCAACAAGTCCTACGATCACTCGGTCGAAGAACCGATCCCCGGCGCCAACGTGACGCTGACGATTGACGTGCTGATTCAGCACTATGCCGAGCAGGCGCTCACCGACGCCATCCGTCAGCACCATGCGCGCGGCGGCACCATCGTCTTGATGCGGCCGGCGACCGGCGAGATTCTGGCGCTCGCCAACTATCCGACCTTCGACCCGAACAACGTCAGCGAGTCGGACGACGGCGAGCGGCGCAATCGCGCCATCGAGACATCATTTGAGCCGGGCTCGATCTTCAAGCTGGTGACCTATTCGGCGGCGCTCGAAGAGAAGCTGATCCGCCCGGACACGCGCATCGATTGCGGCAATGGCCAGATTCGCATCCTCGACCGCATCATCCACGATGGCCACTATGGCGTGCTGACCGCTGCCCAGGCGCTCGCCAAATCGTCGAACGTCGCCGCCATCAAGATCGGCATGATGTTAGGCAAGGAGCGGCTGGGACGCTACATCGAAGAGTTCGGATTTGGCCGCCGCACGGGCATCGAGCTGCCGGCGGAAGCGCGCGGCCTCTTCCGTCCGGCCAGCGAGTGGGGGCCGACCAGCATCGGCTCGATCCCTATGGGCCATGAAGTCGGCGTCACCGCCGTGCAGGCCATCGCCGCTTACGCCTGCATTGCCAATGGCGGCGAATATGTGAAGCCGCACATTGTGGGCCGTATTACAGATGCGGCGGGCAACGTCATCGAAGAGCCGCCTGCCGAGCATCGCCGCATCGTCAGCCAGCGCACTGCCGACACCATCAAACAGATGCTCGAAGGCGTGGTAATGCAGGGCACAGGCAAGGCGGCGCAGGTCGGCGGCTACAGCGCCGCCGGCAAGACCGGCACGGCGCAGAAGATCGATGAGCAGACCAGGCGCTATTCGCAGACGAAATACGTCGCCTCGTTCGCCGGCTTCGCGCCAGTCGAGAATCCTGAGATCGCCTGCATCGTTTCGATAGACGAGCCCATCGGCGCGCATCACGGCGGCGATGTGGCAGCGCCGGTCTTTGCGCGCGTCGTCACCGACGCCCTGCGCACGCTCGGCGTGCAGCCGGCGGACGAGCCGCCCGCGCAAATGGTCGCCGCCGACACGCACGTTTATAACGTCGCCGAGCTGATGCCCGACAGCCGGGTCGCGGCGCGGGTTGAAAGAGACGAAACGCGGCCCGCGCTCGATGTCGCCAGTAACCCGACGCCGGCGGCCATGCCATCGCGCGGCGGCATCGTCATGCCTGACCTGATGGGCTTGAGCATCCGCGAGGCGCTCGCCTTGTGTGCGGCACGCGGATTGAAGATCAAGCCGAGCGGCGAAGGCGTCGTCGCTCTACAAAACCCGTCGCCCGGGGCGCTAGTCGCACAAGACACAGTCTGCATGGTGAAACTGGCAAAGCAGTTCGTGCGCAAAGAGGCCATCGCCCGCTCACCCGGCGGGCGGCGGTGACGACTTAAAGTCACGAGAGAACCAGGGGCGTGTAAAGAAAGATTGAAAGGCAATTGCCGACTTGAAGCTTGCGGATTTAGCTAGGGAGATTGACGCGGTCGCCACCAGCGGGCGGCTCGACCGCGAGGCGCGCGATGTCACGCACGATTCGCGCGGCGTCGCGCCGGGGTCGGTGTTTGTCGCCATTCGCGGCGCCAAAACCGACGCGCACCGCTTCATTCCGCAAGTCATCGAGAGCGGCGCGGTCGCCATCATCTCTGAGCTGAGTCGTAACCAGACCGACATTGATACGGCGGAGATCGGCTGGATTCAAGTCAGCGAAGCGCGCGCGGCGCTGGCTCGCGCGGCGGCGGCGATTCACGGTCATCCGTCTCGCCGGCTCAAACTCGTCGGCGTCACCGGCACAAACGGTAAGACGACGACCGCGCATCTGGTGGATTCGATCATTCGCGCCGCCGAAGGCACATCGGCGATGTTCGGCACGATTCAACATCGCGTCGGCGATCAGGCGGCAACCGCGCACCACACGACGCCCGAAGCCGCCGACATTCAGCGCATGCTGGCGCAGGCCGTCGCTGCCGGCTGTCGCTCGGCGGTGATGGAAGTCTCATCGCATGCCATCGAGCTGCACCGCGCCGACGGCTTGAAGTTCGCGGTCGCCGTCTTCAGCAACCTGACGCGCGACCATCTTGATTATCACCAGACGATGGAGAGCTACTTCGCGGCGAAAGCCAAGCTCTTCAACGGGACGATTGATCCGCAGCTCGGCGTCTCGGCCATCAACATCGATGACGAATATGGCCGCCGTTTGCTCGGCAGCGCCAGAGGCCGAATCATCACTTACGGCTTCAGCCCGGATGCCGATGTGCGCACCGACCGCTTCGACCTGTCGCCGCGCGGATTGTCCTACACGGCGACGACGCCCGCGGGTCAAATTGAGATTGCTTCGCCGCTCGTCGGCCGCTTTCACGTCTACAACACGCTGGCGGCGATTGGCGCAGGATTGGCTCTGGGAGCCGAGTTAGAGGTGATCGCGCAAGGCATACGCGATTGCCGCACGGTCGCGGGACGCTTCGAGCAAGTGACGATGGACGATGGGCGCGGGCCGGGGTTCGCGGTCATCGTTGATTACGCGCATACGGACGATGCGCTCAAAAACGTCTTGCAGACGGCGCGCGAAGTCGCCGGCCAGGGGCGCGTCATTACGGTCTTCGGATGCGGCGGCGACCGCGACCGCACGAAGCGCGCGCCGATGGGCGAGATTGCCGCAATGCTTTCGGATGTCGCCATCGTGACGTCGGACAATCCGCGCGGCGAAGCGCCGCTGGCGATCATTGCCGACGTTGAAGTCGGTTTGCAGAAAGCCGGGCGCGAATATGTGAAACTGCCCGACCGCCGCGAAGCCATCTTTTGCGCCATCAACGAGGCGCGTGACGGCGACGTGGTGGTGATTGCCGGCAAAGGGCACGAGACGTATCAAATCCTCGGCGATAACACGATTCACTTTGACGATAAAGAAGTGGCGCGCGAGGCGATGACGGAAAGGCGCGGCGCAAGCCGCTAGCTGGCGCACAACATGAAACTCAGCGACGTAGCAAAGCGGCTCGGCGCGGCGGCTCCCGAACCACTCGGCGAGCGCGAGCCGCTCGGCTACTCGATTGACTCGCGGACGATCCGCGCCGGCGATGTCTACTTCGCCATTCGCGGCGAGCGCCACGACGGCCATCAATTCGTCGCCGATGTCTTGAGCCGGGGCGCGATTGCCGCAGTCGTGTCGCGTGAGTTTCAAGCGGCGCACGCCGACCGTCTGCGCCGCGATGAAGCGATGCTGATCGGCGTAGACGATACGCTTGCGGCTTTGCAGCAGCTTGCTTCTTCAGTGCTTGGCGACTGGCGCGGGCAAGAGGTCGCCGTCACCGGCAGCATGGGCAAGACGACGACGAAAGAGATGACGGCGGCGACGCTCGGCGCTGCCGGCCGCGTCATCAAGACGACCGGCAACCTGAACAACGACTACGGCCTGCCGCTGTCAATTTTGAAGATGGAGAGCGACGGCGCGCACGCCACGGATTTTGATTACGCGGTCTTTGAGATGGGCATGAATCACAAAGGCGAGATCGCACGGCTCGCCGAGATTGCCCCGCCTGATTGCGGCATCGTCACGGTGGTCGCGCCGGTTCACCTTGAGTTCTTTGATTCGGTGGACGGCATCGCCGAGGCGAAAGCTGAACTGGTCGCGGGTATCAAGACGGGCGGCCTCGCCGTGCTGAACGCCGACGACCCGCGCGTTGCGCGCATGCGCGAAGGGCGCAGCGACATTGCTCATCGAATGTTCGGCATCGAAAGCCGTGCGGACATCACGGCACGCGACATTGAATCGGATGGCTTGAGCGGCACACGCTTTCGTCTGCTGACGCCGCGCGGCGAAACCGCTGTCAGGCTCGCGGTCGCGGGCCGCCACAATGTTTATAACGCGCTCGCCGCCGCAGCGGTCGCCGATTACTATAACGCGCCGCTTGCGGGCATCGCTGAAGCGCTCGGTCAATCGGCCTCGCCACGGATGCGCGGCGAAGTCGCGCGATTAACTAATGGCGTCACGCTCGTAGACGATTCGTACAACTCGAATCCGCGCGCCCTGATCGAGATGGTCAAGACCGTCAGCGCCAATCGCGAGGTTGAGCGCCGCATCGTGGTCGCCGGTGAGATGCTCGAACTGGGTGAGAGCGGCGCGGCGCTGCACCGTGAAGCGGGCCGGCAGATCGCCGGGCTCGGCATCGATCTATTGATCGGCGTGCGCGGGCTGGCGGCAGAGATCATCGAAGGCGCACGCGAAGCCGGCATGGCGGCTGAGGCAACGATCTTTTGTGCGACGCCCGAAGAAGCGGCTGAAGTCTTGCAGCGCCAGGCGCGCGGCGGCGATCTGGTTCTCGTCAAAGGCTCGCGCGGCGTAAAGACCGAGATTGTCGTCGAGCGAATGAAGCGGTGGTCAGTTGCCAGTTGCCAGTCGCCCTCCGCAACAGAAGTAACTACGCATCAGGCAACCGATAACGGGTAACTGGCAACTGGCAACTGACCGAGAGGGCTGATGTTCTACTACTTGAATTTTCTCAGGGACAAACACGACAGCCTGTCGTTCCTCCGCGTGTTCGACTACGTGACTTTTCGCACGGCGTGGGCGGCGATTACGGCGCTCGTCATCAGCCTGATGTTCGGCTCGCGGATGATCGCTATGCTGAAAGAATTTCAGATCGGCCAGCAGATTCGCGAAGAAGGCCCGCGCTCGCACCAGTCGAAGCGTGGCACGCCGACGATGGGCGGGGTGTTGATCATTCTCTCGGTCGCCATCTCGACGCTGTTGTGGGCGAACCTGTCAGTGATTTATGTATGGCTCGCCGTCTGCGCAACGCTCTGCTACGGCGCGATTGGCTTTGCTGACGATTATCTGAAGATCAAGCGCCGCCACAACCTCGGATTGACCGGCAGGCAAAAACTGTTCTTTCAATTTCTGGTCGCTTTCGCCATTGGGATCGTGCTGCATTACTTCACGACCTACAGCACACGGTTGAGCCTGCCGTTCTTCAAGAACATCACGCCGGAGATTTTGTGGCCGGCTTACCTGCTGATCTTCGCGCCGCTGGTGCTGGTCGGTTTTTCAAACGCCGTAAATTTGACGGATGGCCTGGACGGGCTGGCGATCTCGGTGACGGTGGTGACGAGCGCGGCACTTACGGGGTTTACCTATGTCAGCGGCGAAGCGCGCTTCGCCGAGTACCTCGGCTTGCAGCACAACCCCGGCATTATCGAGCTGACGATTTTTTGCGCGGCGCTGATGGGAGCGAGTCTCGGTTTCTTGTGGTTCAATGCGCCGCCCGCCGAAGTCTTCATGGGCGATGTCGGCTCGCTCGGCATCGGCGGCGCGATTGGCATTGTCGCCGTGCTGATCAAGCAGGAGTTTTTGCTGGTGATGATCGGCGGCGTCTTTTTCATTGAAGCGATGTCGGTCATCTTACAGGTTGCCTCGTTCAAGGTGTTCAAACGGCGCGTCTTTAAGATGGCGCCGTTGCATCATCACTTTGAACTGATGTTCCCGGTTGAGCAGTCGCGGCGCATGGAGCCAAAGCTGGTCTTTCGCTTTTTGATCGTGGCGATTCTCTTCGCCTTGCTCAGCCTGACGACGTTGAAGCTGCGCTGAAAGCAGGGGTCGGGGGTCAGGGGTCAGGGGCCGGTTTTTCCGCCCCGGCCCCCGGCCCCCGGCCCCCGACCCCTATGAACGTTGCTGGTACAAACATTCTGGTCGTGGGCATCGCGCGCAGCGGCGTGGCGGCAGCGCGCTTGCTCGCGGCATTCGGCGCAAACGTCACGGCGAACGACGTGAAAGACGAATCGCACCTGGCACGCGAAGCCGACGAATTGCGCGCCGCGGGCGTAAGGCTTGCGCTCGGCGGCCATCCCGAATCGCTGTTTACGCAGGCTGATTTGATCGTGCTCAGCCCCGGCGTCCCCGCCGATTTGCCGGCGCTCGAAATCGCGCGCGGCAGCGGCGTTGAAATCATCAGCGAGCCAGAGCTTGCGGGCCGCTTCCTGCGCGGGCGCATGATCGGCATTACCGGCTCGAACGGCAAGACGACGACGACGGCGCTCACCGGCGAATTGATGAAAGCGGCGGGCGCTGAGGTCATCGTCGGCGGCAACATCGGCACGCCGCTGACGAGCTTGATTGAACAATCGAAGGATCAGACGTGGGCCGTTGCCGAGCTGTCGAGCTTTCAGCTTGAGATGATCGACAGCCTGCGGGTTCACGTCGCCGTCGTGACCAACATCACGCCGGATCATCTGGACCGGCACGGCACGTTTGAAAACTATGTCCGCGCCAAGCACCGCATCTTTCGCAATCAAACCGCCGACGACTTCGCGGTGTTGAACGGTCACGATGAAGCGATTGACGAAATGGTCAGCCAGCACGGCGTGCCGTCACGCAAAGTCTATTTCAGCTCGCGCGGGCCGCAAACGATGGCCGGCGGCGCGGCGGACATCTATGTGCGCGAGGGCCGCGTGCTGACGACGCTGGTGGCCGGCCGGCAAAGCGAAGTCGAGGTTATGCCGCTCGCCGATATTCCATTGCGCGGCATGCACAACGTCGAAAACGTCATGACGGCGCTGGCCGCGGTCTTTTGCGCGACGCAGACGCGGCTGGTTGATCTGCCGGCGCTGGTCGCCGCGGTCAAGCAATTTCCCGGCGTCGAACATCGCATCGAGTACGTCGCCGAAATTGACGGCGTCACGTTTTATAACGACTCGAAGGCGACGAACGTGGACTCGACCGTCAAGGCCCTGGAAGCGTTCGAGCGCAACGTCATCGTGATCCTCGGCGGCAAGGACAAAGGCAGCGATTACACGACGCTTGCGCCGCTCGTTAGCCGTCGCGTCAAGCAAGTCGTGCTGCTTGGCGCCGCAAGCGACAAGATCGCCGCACAGCTCGAAGGCGTGCGCCCCATGACGCGCGCCGCTTCGATGCGGGATGCGGTTCAGCAATCCATGCAGGCGGCAGAGGCAGGCGACACCGTGTTGCTCGCTCCCGCCTGCGCCAGCTTCGATATGTTCGACAACTACGAGCATCGAGGCCGCGTCTTTAAGCAGGAAGTGATGAATCTGCAAAGGAGTATGACAAGTGACAAGTGACAGGTGACAAGAGGTTGTTAATAAGCCACCAGGCAACGGTGGCGCACTCCCTCTTGTCACCTGTCACCTGTCACTCGTCACCCGCTGAAAGTTATGGCGATTGATTACCGAACCGCGACGCCGCGATGGAAGCGCGAAGCCGACTGGCAGGCGCGGCGCGCCGCCGAGTCGCGCTCCGCCGGGCGCGAGCTGGGCGTAGATAGAATCTTACTGCTCATTGTGCTGGCGCTGACCTTGTTCGGCGCGGTGATGGTCTACTCGGCGTCGGCGATCATCGCCGAGAAGAGCTTTGGCAATCAGTTTCACTTTCTCTACAAGCAAGGGGTGTGGGCGCTGGTCGGGCTGGTCGCGATGGCTATCGGGATGAAGATCGATTATCGCCATTACAAGCAGCCCAGAATCGTCTTCCCGTTGCTGGCCGTGACCGCTGCGATGCTCGTCGTCGTGTTGTTTCTGCCGAAGGTGAACGAGACGCACCGCTGGATTCGTTATGCAGGCTTTTCACTGCAACCGTCGGAGGTCGCCAAACTGGCTCTCACAGCCTATTTGGCGTACTTGATCGAGAGCCGCGAGCGCGAGCTGGACGATTTCAAGCGCGTCTTCATTCCGGCAACCGTGGTCGGCGGATTCATCATTGTGATGGTCGCTGCCGAGCCCGACCTGGGCACGGCGATGGCGCTCGGCATCGTCTATTTGACGGTGACGTTTTATGCCGGCGTGCCGCTGCGCTATCTGGCGCTGGTCGGCGCGGCGGCGCTGCCGGGGCTTGCGGGGATGCTGTTGCTGGTGCCCTGGCGCTTGCAGCGGCTGATGGACTTTCTCGACCCGTGGAAGAACCAGACGACGTCGAGCTTTCAGGTGGTGCAGTCGTTGATCGCCGTCGGCAGCGGCGGCGCGCAGGGCGTCGGCTTCGCGCAGGGCAAGCAGAAGTTGTTTTACCTGCCGGCGCCGCACACCGACTTTATCTTTGCAGTGATTGGCGAAGAACTGGGGCTGATCGGCTCGGTAGCGGTCGTCGGCATGTTCGCGCTGCTGGCGTGGCGCGGTTTCCGCGCGGCGCGCTCGGCGCCCGACCTGTTCGGGCAGTTGCTAGCGACCGGGCTAACGGTGATGATCATCGCCCAGGCGCTTTTTAACATCAGTGTGACGCTGTCGCTCGTGCCGACCAAAGGCATACCGCTGCCGTTCATCAGCTCGGGCGGCTCGTCGCTGGCCATCTCGCTGTTCGCAGCCGGCGTGCTGCTGAACGTGTCGAAGCACGAGAAAGCATGAAGAAAGGAGTCAGGAGTCAGAAGTCAGGAGTCAGAATGGAAGGCAAAGCCTCTACTCTTGAACAGACACTTATAAACGGACTTTATTCTGACTTCTGACTCCTGACTTCTGACTCCTATGAGAGTAATCATCGCAGCCGGCGGCACCGGCGGGCACATCTATCCGGGCGTGGCGATTGCCCGAGAGTTTAAGCGGCGCGACGCGGCAACCGATATTCTTTTCGTCGGCACGCCACGCGGCCTGGAATCGAAGATCGTGCCGCGCGAAGGCTTTCAGCTTGAGATGATTCAGGTCGGCGCGCTCAAAGGCGTCTCGCTCTTTGCAAAAACCAAATCGCTCGCCGGCCTGCCCTTGAGCTTTGTCGCGGCGCTCGGCATACTGCGGCGCTTCAAGCCGGACGTGGTCATCGGCGTCGGTGGCTATTCGTCGGGGCCGACGCTGCTGATGGCGGCGCTCAAGCGCATCCCGACGATGATCGTCGAGCCGAACGCGATGCCGGGTTTTACGAACCGCGTGCTGGCGCGCTTTGTCGGCGCAGCCGCTCTGACCTTTGAAGACGCGCTCAAGTATTTCGGCAAGCGCGGCGTCGTGACCGGCAACCCTGTGCGCGGCGATTTTGCCGGCATTCAGAAGAAAGCGCGCGGCGCGTGCTTGAATGTGCTGGTCTTCGGCGGCAGCCAGGGCGCGCATGCCATCAACGTGGCGATGACCGAAGCGGCGGGTTTGCTGACGGCGCAAAAAGAGCGCATGGCTATCGTCCATCAGACAGGTGAGAAGGATTACGAAATGGTCGAGCGCGCTTACAACGAAGCGGGATTGACGGAGGCAGAAGTGAAGCCGTTCATTCACGACATGGCGGCGCGCTTTGCGTGGGCGGACGTGTTGATTTGCCGGAGCGGCGCAACGACCGTGGCCGAAGTCGCGGCGGCGGGCAAGGCGGCGATCTTCGTCCCCTTCCCTTTCGCCACCGACGATCATCAGCGCAAGAACGCCGAAGCGTTCGAGCGCGTCGGCGCCGCTCGCATGATTTTGCAGAAGGATTTGACGCCGGCGCGGCTCGCCGATGTGTTACAGCAGTTGCTTGATAACCCCGGCGCGCTTGACCAGATGGAAGCGGCCAGCCGCCAGCTTGGGCGGCCCGATTCCGCCGCGCGCGCTGTCGATTTAGCTATGCAGGCGGCCAGTGGTAGGAAGAAGGAAGCAGGAGGCAGGAAGCCGGAGGCAGAATAAAAACGGGGACGCAATCAGCGCACTGGCTGCCGCTGACCTCCCTCCTCCATTCTGACTCCTGACTCCTGACTTCTGAATACTCAAGATATGCTTTTTCGTAGAGTCAGACACATTCATTTCGTCGGCATCGGCGGCATTGGCATGAGCGGCATTGCCAAAGTGCTGCTGTCGCTCGGCATGAATTTCCGAGTCACCGGCAGCGATGCCAAGCGTTCGTCCATCACCGACAGCCTCGAAGAGATGGGCGCGACCATTTGGGAAGGCCATGCCGGCGAGCACATTGCCGGGGCCGACGTCGTCGTCTGCTCGTCGGCGGTGCGCAACGATAACCCCGAAGTGACCGCGGCGCACCAGCGATTGGTTCCCGTGATCCCGCGCGCCGAGATGTTGGCCGAGCTGATGCGCCTCTACCGCTACGGCATCGCGGTCGCCGGCACGCATGGCAAGACGACGACGACGTCGATGATTTCGCACATGATGACGCTGGCCGATTTCGACCCGACGATTGTCGTCGGCGGCCGCGTGACGACGCTGGCGTCGAACGCCCAGGTCGGTCACGGCGACTACATCGTCGTCGAGGCGGACGAGTCCGACGGCTCGCTGCTGCAACTGACGCCGACGATTGCCGTGCTGACCAACATTGACGCGGATCACCTGGACCACTTCACAGGCGGCATCGAAGAGATCAAAGAATGCTTCGTGGATTTCGCCAATCGCGTGCCGTTTTACGGAACGATTGTGCTGTGCCTGGACGACCAGAACGTTCAGGCGATTATTCCTGAAGTCACGCGGCGCAAAGTCAGTTACGGGCTGGCGGCGCAGGCCGACGTGTCGGCGTGGAATATTCAACTGAACACTGCCTTCGGCTCGGAATTCACGGTGCGGGCTTTCGGCAAAGAAGCGGGGCTGGTCAAGCTCTGGGTGCCGGGCCTGCACAACGTCTACAACGCGATGGCGACCATCGCTGTCGGGCTCGATCTCAATATCGAGTTTGATCGCATCGTCGAGGCGCTCGCCAGCTTTCGCGGCGCCGAGCGGCGCTTTCAGATCAAAGGCGAGAAGCACGACATACTGGTGGTGGATGATTATGGTCACCACCCGACCGAGATCAAGGCGACGCTGTCAGCGGCGCGCACCTCTGGCCGCCGCGTCGTCACCTTGTTTCAGCCGCACCGCTATACGCGGACGCGCGACCTGTTCGATGATTTCGCGCGCTCGTTTTATGGCGCAGACGTCTTGCTGGTGGCTGACATCTACGCCGCCAGCGAAGACCCGATTGAAGGCGTCAGCAGCCGTGCGATGGCCGAGCAGACCGAGCGCTTCGGCCATCGGCACGTCGAATACATCGGGCCGCTATCGAACGCGGCCAAGCGACTGAAAGAGATCGTCCAGCCCTACGATCTCGTTCTAACGCTCGGAGCCGGCAACGTCTACCAGGCAGGAGAAGAGTTGCTGAAGATTCTTTGACGCGGCGGCGCGGCGACGCGGACAGCGGGCGAGAAATCGTCAACGCTTCCGCAAAAGAATTCGCCGTGTCACCGCGTCCCGGTGTCGCCGCGACACCAGTGGGAGGTGGCGCTTTGGCAATAGCTCAAAGGGGTGAGCCCAGAGGGCGCGCACAAGTTGTCGCGCCGCGCGCGCCGCGTCGGTTGCAGCAGTCGCGCTCGCGCGGCAGCCGCGCGCGACTCGGCGAGCGGTTGAAATCGGCAGCGGTGCTGGTCAAGCCGGCTGTGGTTTTGATCACCATCGCGCTGTTGATCGTCGGGTATAACGCACTGGCCGGCTCGCGGTTCTTCGAGTTGCATTACATCAATGTCAGCCAGGCCAGCCCGGCGTTGCAGGCCGAGATCGAGCAGACAGTGAAGCGCGCCGTCGGCCAGACGAAACTGCTTGACGTCAGCCTTGCCGCGTTGAAGGAGAAGGTCGAAAAGCTGCCGCAGGTGCGCACGGCCACGGTGGCGCGATTGCTGCCCGACGGTCTTTTCGTGCAGGTGGTCGAGCGTCACCCGGCGGTGCTGGTGCGCCGGCAATCCGCCTCGCAGGAAGAAAAGCTCGTCTGGCTTGATGAAGACGCGGTGGAGATGGGCGAGTTCGCCGCCGTCAACGCCGGCGCTCAGACCGGCGAGATGCGCGAGGTGCCGCCCATCGCCAAGGGCTTTGAAGATGGCAACCGCTCGCAGGCAGCGGTCAATGCCGACCGCGAACGCATCGCGGTCTATAAGAAGTTAGAGGGCGAGCTGGGCGACGGCGCGTCGTCGCTGTGGAACTTGATTGACGAGATTGATCTGCGCGATGTCAAGGACGTGAATCTGAGCCTCGCCCGCCCGCACGTTCTGATTCACGTCGGCAGCACAGACTTTCGCAAGCGCTTCGAAATCGCGCTGACGATCATCCAGGCGGCCAAGAGCGGCGACGCCGAAGCCTTGCGCCGTATGCGGACGCCTGAGCAGAGAATTGAACAATTGATCCAGAACGCCAACAACTTCAGCTTCATTGACACGGCGCGCTCGGATCGCATCGTTGTAAACTTCGCCTCCCCCGGCGTAACCCAGGCCCCGGTGCAGCAGGAAACTAAACCGACACAGGGCAAGAAGAGGTGAACGGTGACAAGTGACGAGTGACAAGAAAGGCTGCGACAGTCAGGCCATGGCCGGTTACGCAGTCACAGCGTCTTGGCACTTGCCACTCATCACTTGTCACTCAAAGATGGCCGGAGGATGAACAAAAATGGCTAAGGGAAGCAGACACATTGCCGCGCTCGACATTGGCACCACGGAGGTGCGCGCCGTCGTCGGCGAGATTGCGGATAACGATAAGCTCGAAATCATCGGCGTCGGGCGCGCGCCGTCGCGCGGCGTTCGCAAAGGCGTCGTCGTCAACATCGAAGCGACCGTTGACGCCATCAAACAGGCGGTCGAAGAAGCCGAGATGATGGCCGGCGTGCCGGTGGACGCGGCGTACGTCAGTATGGGCGGAGCCCAGGTGCGCGGCATAAACTCGCGCGGCGTCATCGCCATCAGCCGCCGCAATCGCGACATCACCGAAGAAGACGTGTACCGCGTCATCGACCAGGCGCGCGCCATCAGCGTGCCGACCGACCGCGAGATCGTTGACGTGCTGCCGCAGGAGTTCACCGTAGACGGCCAGGATGGCATCGGCAACCCCATCGGCTTTCTCGGCATGCGGCTTGAGGCCGCCGTTCATGTGGTCACTTCGCCCATTACGGCGCGGCAGAACGTCGTCACCTCGGTGAACCGCGCCGGCATCCACGTGACCGACACGGTGGTCAACCACGTTGCCGGCGGCGAAGCGACGCTGACGCCGGACGAGAAAGAGTATGGCGCCGCGGTGCTCGACATGGGCGCAGACATCACGAACCTGACGATCTTTTTCCGCGACGCGGTGCGCCACACGGCGGTCTTTCCGATGGGCGGCAACCACTTCACCAACGACATCGCCGTGGGCCTGCGCACGCCGGTGCCCGAAGCCGAGCGCATCAAGCAGCACGAAGGCTGCGCGCTGGCCGGGCTGATGGCCGAAAGCGAGCGCAGCCGCATGGTCGAAGTGCCGTCGGTGGGCGGGCGCCCTGCGCGCATGCTCAGCCGGCAGATCCTCTGCGAGATTTTGCAGCCGCGCGCCGAAGAGATTTTCTCGCACGCGGCGGAAGAGATTCAGCGCGCCGGCTTCGAGCGGCAAATACTCTCAAGCGTCGTGATGATCGGCGGCGGCGCGCTGATGGATGGCGTCGTCGAGATGGCCGAGCAGGTACTCGACTTGCCGGCGCGTCATGGCATGCCGGACTTCGTCGGCGGGTTGACGGGCGAGATTGACAGCCCGGCGTTTGCGACCGTCGTCGGCGCTTTGCTCTATGGTTTCCACAAGCAAATGAATATGAAAAAGATTCATTCGCTGAAAGATGGCGCGCCCAAGCAAGAGGGCTTTTGGAAGCGCTGGTTTCGTTAAAAAAAATTTTCATGATGACGCAGGCAGTGGGAAAAAAAGGTTGTCGGGGTAAAGCGGCTGTGCTACTATGCGGTGTGTCTTCAGAAGCTCGGTCTACCACATATTGTAGCAACCGGCTGCCAGCCTCAACGGCACTGTTAGGAGAACCCCTCACCGGACGGGAGCGCCACGAACGCCCCCGTAGGAGTTGGACGTGTGCGTCTACGGCGCGCCGTCCGGCGGCAAGGTAGGCCGCCTGCCTGGCAGTGTTTGAAAATAGAAGTCGCACACTCGGAGAAGTTCACGCGAGCTAGACGGCCTGGGATAGCCGCATCACCGCCCTTGCTCGCTCGGTTGCTAATGCTCGGTTTGCAGGAGGCACAAACGAATGGCAGTGGATGAACGCAAAGGACTCATCATATTCGACGATTCGGACCAGCCCGTCACTGGCGCCAAGATCAAGGTGATCGGCGTCGGCGGCGGTGGCGGCAACGCCATCAACCGCATGATCGAGGCCGGCATCGAAGGCGTGCAATTTCTGGTCGCTAACACCGACCTGCAAGCGCTCAAAAGCTCTCGCGCTTCCATCAAGATTCAGATCGGCGAAAAGCTGACGCGGGGCCTTGGTGCCGGCGGCGACCCGGAGATCGGACGCCAGTCGGCGCTCGAAGACACCGAGAAGATCATCGAAGCGCTCGAAGGCTCCGACATGGTCTTCATCACCACGGGTCTCGGCGGCGGCACCGGCACGGGCGCGGCGCCGATACTCGCGAGCCTCGCCACCGAGCTGGGCGCACTGACGGTCGCGGTCGTCACCAAGCCCTTCCGTTTCGAGGGCCGGCGTCGCCAGCGCCAGGCCGAACAGGGCCTCAACGAGCTGCGCGAGTGCGTTGACACAGTCATCACTATCCCGAACGAGCGCTTGCTGAACGCGGTGGCGCGCGGCACCCCGTTTCTCGAATCCTTCAAGCTCGCCGACGACGTGCTGCGCCAGGCCGTGCAGGGCATCTCTGACATCATCACCGTGCCGGGCCTGATCAACGTTGACTTTGCCGACGTCAAGACGATCATGGCCGGCATGGGCATGGCGCTGATGGGCACAGGTTCCGCGGCGGGCGAAAACCGCGCCCTGGAAGCAACGCAACGCGCCATCTCCAGCCCGTTGCTCGAAGAAGCCTCCATCGAAGGCGCCAAGGGGTTGCTGGTCAACGTTACAGGCGGCACCGACCTGACGCTGTTCGAGGTCAACGAAGCCATGTCGATCATCCACGACTCGGCTGACCCGGACGCCAACATCATCTTCGGCGCAGTGCTGGACGAGCGCCTGGCCGACGAGATGAAGATTACCGTGATCGCCACAGGGTTTGACCGCGCGGCGACAGCGGCAGAGCCCGCGCCGCGCACCTACACGGCGCCCGCGCCCGCTGCGCCGGCAACCACTGCCACGCCCGGCGGCACAACCGGGCCCTTGCGCCGCGACGATTTAGACGTTCCCGCTTTCATCCGCAAGAAAGCCGATTAACTCCTGCACCAAAGTAATCCTCTGAGCTACTTGGCCGCTGTCTTAACAGGCAGCGGCTTTTTGTTTACGAGGAGCGCCGCGATTTCGGCAACTCGGCCAGGAATCGGGCCGCGCGCAAGAGGCCATAGCCGATTTGAAAGGGGAGCCGCGGCAGATCGTTCGCCGCGCCTCTTAATTTGAAAGTCGCTTCCAGCGGGTCAGGCCAGCGCCGGCGCAGCGCGGCGAGCGCCCCGGCGGGGTGAAGCAGATGATGAGCCATCGGTCGGTCGTATCGCATTTGCAAATGCGACTGCCGGGTCGCGTAAGGCGCTTGCCATTGTTTCAGCACATGGGAGAGGAGCCAGCCGGGCAGTTTCCTGGCTCTCGCGGCCCGCGGCATATCAGCGATTTCGACTCCGAGTAGCCGGTGCGCCAGACCAATCGTACATGCCACCCAGTCGGCTTTGCGACGGTCGGCGGTCAGGCAGCGATCCCAGTCAAAGCTCGCCGCGCGCGACTCCAGCGCCACGGCCACGTCGCACAACCATAGAGGGCGATAGGCGCCGTGCTGGAGCAGGTGCGTGCATAAAAGGCGCAGGTGATCTTCCGGGCTCAAGACGCGCACGTCTGTATCACCGAGCCTCACCAACTGCGAACCGGCATACAAGTGACCGGCGCTGACGCCGTCCAGCTTCGCGAACCCGTCGTGCATATCCACATGGTATTTGTGACAGTCGGGAGTTTCGAGGATGGTCACGGCTTTCGAGAATTGCTCAGGTCGAAAACAGAGATCGAGGTCGCCATAGGGCCGCAAGCCGGTTTCGGGATAGAGCCGGCCAATCGCCCAGCCTTTGACCAGTATCGGCTCGACATCCGCAGCGCGCAGCAGAGCGACGACTTCGCGAAGCTCCTGCTCATGCAAGGCGGCGCGAATCGCATGAAACTGGTAAGCCCGTTGTAGCTCGCCGGCAACCGCCGCCGTTTTAAGATGAGTATCGCGGACGCGCCACCAGCCCAGCGCCCCTGCCCCTGAGCCGAGCAGCAGCGGCGCGATGATCGTCAGTTCTTCGAGGGTGAGGTCGAACGCCGGAGGCTCGCGACGCCATGCCCCGGCCAAGGCCTTCGCAACCAGGGCGCCTTTGTCGTTGTTGCTCATTATCTCACGCCGGTGTGCCGCAGCCGGCGCCGCGATTCAGGGAAGGTCAACGAATATCGGCTCAACCGGCATTACACGACCCCATGAAGCAGGAGGGCGGACACCCCGGCGTGGCGATGCACTGGCTGTCGGTGGAGCAAGTGATCGAGCAGGTGCTGGCTTCGACGGCCCGCGGCGCGATGATCGAAGTCACCAGCGGCAGGCCAATCGCTGCCGCCCAGCCGATCTTCTGAAGCGCCTGGCGCCGGCTGATGCCCCGCGGTCTCAAGCGGCTCGCGCCTTCGGCGAGCAGGTGCGCCCTTTGCAATTGCTCGACGCCCAGCCAGACGACCGCTTCCTCTACGGGCAGGTGTATCTCATCTTCTAAAAGCCGGGCGATGTCGGCGGCTGACCGCTTGCCGTCGCAGTGCCGCCAGACCAGCGCGGCAGTCTTGTTCAAACAGTGGGCCTTGTACCGCTCACGATCATAGACCAGCACCTCGTCTGCCATCTCTTGAATGATCAAACCTTCTTCTCGTGCTGCCGGCAGAATCGCTTGGCGGTTCATGGTTTGCCCTCGTCCCAGAAAGTTAGAAAGCGGCACTCACAGGCGACAACCGACGTGAACTCTGAGCGGTTATACATTTGTCGGCTGGTGATTGTCAACCGGATTGCCGGCATTCTTCTCCAGCAGATTGAAGATGAAATCAACGACCGCCTGAGCTTCGCCGCGCTGGCCTTTCCAGACCGCGGAGGTCGCGACGACGCGGCGCAGAGTGGCGAGCGCGGCTTGCGGCTCGCGGCGCGCCGACACGGTGTTTTCTAGCAGCGCCAACGCGCCTTCGCCCGCTGACAGGCAGCGCGGGCGCCAGCGCGCTCCCGACTTATATTGACTGGCGATGATTAAGGCGACGGGCAACGGCCTGACGCCGCGCTTACCGCCCAGCGCTTCGACCGCATAGCGCGTGGCGCGGGCGGATTGGCCGCGCTCGCGAATACCGAGCAACCGCGTGTAAGGATGGACGCGGCCCGCTTGATCGAGCACCGCGTATTCGTCCGAATAGTAAGTGCAGCCGGCCCGCACCAATGCTGCCGTCAGCGTCGTCTTGCCGCTGAAGCTGCGGCCCGGAATGACAACCGCCTGGCCACGCCAGCCGACGACGCCGGCATGCACGAAGACGCGGCGCGGTGCCATCTCGGCGACGTAGAGCTGCACGTCATGCTCGAACGCCTCTGCGGCTCGCTCGACCTCCGGCGTACGCAGCAGGCGCTCGCCATTGGCGTAGACCAGATGCGAAGGCCGCGAGCCGCGCCGCTGATCTATACCGCCGGCAACGATTGAATAGAGCCGTTCGACATCGAGCGAGCGAGCGGGCTTCCACCCAGGTGGCAGCACCGGCAGGTAGTCGGCGATGACGCCCGGACGGTTGGCGCGAATGCCTATGCGCACACCGTAAGCGATCACCGCGATGCCTTCGACCCATGACAGCCGGTCGAGCTTCGGCATGCCGCGAGAATGGCTCTTCAATCGCGGCAAGCCCGCCTGCACCACGCATGCCCTCCTGACACGGCGCGCCTCACCGCAGACGGGTCGCCGGGTCGCCGAGCAGAATGAAGGTACGCCGCGCGTCAAGGCTGCGCACTGCGCCCTTGGCCCGGAGCGCCGCGTCGCCGACCGTCAGGCCATTCCCCTGATCGGACAGACGGCGGAACATCTCCATGCCCATCACAGATTCGCTGCCGGGCTCGCTCATGCCTGTCGAAGCCCACACGGCGATGGCTCCGCCTTTCGCCCGCAGCAACGACTCGCCGAGACTCTCGTCGGTCGGGTCCTGGAAGTAGCCATTCAAGCAAGTCATCATCACAAACAAGGACAGATTGCCGCCGTTTGTGAGCTGTGCCGCGTCGGCAGAGGTCAACAGGTTGCCGCGCCAGAAGCCGGCGTTGCCATGACCGTAATAGTTGACGATGCGCGGGCCGCGGTTGAGCGCGTCGAGCAGACGGCCTTTCGCGGCCATCGCGTCCATGCTGCCGCGATTGATCTGTTCGACCTGCTGGCCGGGCTGAATCACGCCGCGCAGCTCGTTGCTCGCGACTTCAAAGCTGACGCCTTCGCTATCGTCGTCAGAAACCAGCAGTACGCCTTCGGGCCGCGCTGCCTGCTCGTAGCTGACGATCTTGGCGACCAGGGCAGCGGCTTCCGTTGACGAGCGCACCGGCAGCCGCCCCACAGCCATCGCCGCCAGCCCCTCGCTACCCATCTCCGCATACCAGTCGTCGCTCGCCGTCTCCATCAGGCTCGTATCTATAAGCTTCGTCGGCACCACGTCCGCCTCCCCCAGCCCCAGGTAATTCTTCGGGTCATAGCTGGCG
>DATENM010000018.1 GCA_035275065.1 Blastocatellia bacterium | reverse complement strand
AGCGCTACAAGGGTCTCGGCGAGATGAATCCCGAGCAGCTGTGGGAAACCACGATGAACCCGGAGACGCGCACGCTGCTCAAGGTGACCATGGAGGATGCCGTGGGCGCCGACGAGATGTTCACGGTGCTGATGGGTGACGCGGTCGAGCCGCGCCGCGACTTCATCGAGAAGCCCGCGCTCGACGTCGCGAACCTGGATATCTAGACGATGCCGGATCGACAGATCAACGCGCCGATCGAAGAGGAGATGCGGAAGTCCTACCTGGACTACGCGATGTCGGTCATCGTCGGCCGCGCGCTGCCGGACATCCGCGACGGCCTCAAGCCCGTCCACCGTCGAGTGCTCTACACCATGCAGCTGCTCGGCCTTGCGTGGAACCGCGGCTACAAGAAGTCCGCGCGGGTCGTGGGCGACTGCATGGGCAAGTTCCATCCGCACGGCGACTCCGCGATCTACGACACCCTCGTGCGCATGGTGCAGGACTTCTCGCTGCGCTATCCGCTCGTGGACGGGCAGGGCAACTTCGGCTCCATCGACGGCGATCCCGCCGCCGCCATGCGCTACACCGAAGCGCGCATGGCCAAGATCGCGCACGAGATGCTGGCCGACATCGACAAGGACACCGTCGATTTCGTCCCCAACTACGACGACAACGAGCAGGAGCCGGTGGTTCTGCCGGCGCGCGTGCCAAATCTCCTCATCAACGGCTCAGCCGGAATCGCGGTCGGCATGGCGACCAACATCCCGCCGCACAACCTCGGCGAGGTCGTGGACGCGCTCGTGCTCCTGATCGACGATCCGAGCACGGCCGTCGAGCGGCTGATGACGGTGGTCACCGGTCCCGACTTCCCGACCGCAGGCTACATCTACGGAGCCAACGGCATTCGCGAGGCATACACGACCGGTCGCGGCACCATCACCCTGCGCGCCAAGGCGCATGCCGAGAAGGGCCGCGGCGGCCGCGAGTCGATCATCATCAGCGAGCTGCCCTACCAGGTGAACAAGGCGACCCTGATCGAGCGCATCGCGGAGCTGTCGAAGGAAAAGAAGATCGGCGGCATCTCGGAGATTCGCGACGAGACGAATCGCGAGGGCATCCGCGTGGTGCTGGAGCTGGGGCGGGGCGAGATGCCCGAGATCGTTCTGAACCAGCTCTACAAGCACACGCAGATGGAGACGAGCTTCGGCATCATCATGCTGGCGCTGGTCGACCGCCGGCCGCAGGTCGTGAATCTGAAGCAGATGCTCGAGGCGTTCATCAAGTTCCGGCGCGAAGTCGTGACGCGCCGGACGCGCTTCGACCTGGCGCGTGCCGAGGAGCGCGCGCACATCCTGGCCGGGCTGCGGAAGGCCGTGGAGCAGCTCGACCTCGTCATCCGCCTCATCCGGCAGGCCGACAGTCCGGACGCCGCGAAGGACGCGTTGATGCGCCAGCTGGATCTCTCGGAGATCCAGGCCAAGGCCATCCTGGACATGCGGCTGCAGCGGCTCACCCAGCTCGAGCGCCACAAGATCGTGGAGGAGCACGAGCAAGTGCTGGCGCTCATCGACGAGCTGAAGGGCATCCTCGCGTCGGAGGCCAAGCTGATGGCCATCATCAAGCAGGAGCTCCTGGCCGTGAAGGAGGAGTACGCCGACGCGCGGCGGACCCAGATCGTCGACCAGAGCACCGAGCTGACCATCGAGGACCTCCTCGCCGACGAGGAGATGGTGGTCACCATCACGCGCTCGGGCTACATCAAGCGGACGCACGTCGAGTCGTATCGCAGCCAGCGCCGCGGCGGCAAGGGCGTCACCGGCATGGAGACCAAGGAAGAAGATATCGTCGAGGATCTGTTCATCGCCTCGACGCACTCCTATCTTCTCTTCTTCACCAACCTGGGCAAGATCCACTGGCTCAAGGTCCACGAGATTCCCGAGGGCGGGCGCCAGGCGAAGGGCAAGGCCATGGTGAACCTCCTGTCGCTCGGCGAAGGTGAAAGCGTGGCGACGTGCGTGCCGGTGCGCGATTTCGGCGCCGGCGGCTACATCTTGTTCTGCACGAAGCAGGGCAAGGTGAAGAAGACCGAGCTCGAGGCGTATTCGCATCCGCGCGCGGGCGGCATCCAGGCCATCGGCCTCGAGGACGCCGACGAGGTGATCACCGCGCGCCGCACCGACGGCTCGCGCGAGGTGATGATCGCCACCAAGCAAGGCATGGCCATCCGATTCACCGAGGACGAGGTGCGCGCGATGGGCCGCGGCGCGGCCGGCGTGCGCGGGATCGACGTGGACGAGGGCGACGAGGTGATCGCCGCCGACGTCGTGCAGGAGGGAGCGCAGATCCTCACCGTGTCGGAGCGGGGCTACGGCAAGCGGACGCCGCTCGAGGAGTACCGGCTGCAGGGCCGCGCCGGCAAGGGCATCATCGACATCAAGACGGGCGGCCGCAACGGCACCGTGGTCGGCATGCTGCAGGTCCGCGAAAGCGACGACATCCTCATCATCACCACGAAAGGCAAGATCATCCGGATCCCCGCCGGCGAGGTGTCGTCCCAGGGCCGGAACACCATGGGCGTTCGCATCATCGACCTCGATGCCGACGATCGAGTGGGGTCGATCGCGCGGGTCGAGGCCGAGCAGACGCCCGCCGAAGCGCAGTAGCCGCCCGTCCGTGCTGGATCTGCGTCTCATTCGCGAGCAGCCCGAGCAGATCCAGCGCGCGCTGGCCGAGAAGGGCGGTGGCCAGCTCATCCCGGAGATCGTCGAGCGCGACGCCGAGCGCCGCCGGCTCGTCAAGGAAGCCGATGACCTGAAAGCCGAGCGCAACGTGGCGTCCGAGGCGATCGGCCGGGCCAAGCGGCGCGGCGAGGACGCCGCCGCCGAGCAGGCGCGGATGCGCGAGGTCGGTGAGCGCATCAAGGCGCTCGACGTCGAGCTGAAGCGCCTCGATACGGCCCTCGCCGAGCTGCTCGAGCAGGTGCCCAACGTTCCGCATGACTCCGTGCCGCGCGGCAAGGGCGACGACGAGAACGTCGAGGTCCGTCGCTGGGGCACCCCGCGGGCGTTCGACTTTGCGGTCAAGCCTCACGAACAGCTCGGCGAGGCGCTCGGACTCCTGGACCTCGAGCGTGCGACGCGGATGGCCAAGTCCCGGTTCTCCATCCTCTGGGGCGCCGCCGCGCGTCTCGAGCGAGCGCTGGGGCTGTTCATGCTCGACCTCCACACGCGAGAGCACGGCTACACGGAGCTCTGGCTGCCACACCTGGTGAGCGGGGAGACGATGCTCCGCACCGGCCAGCTGCCGAAGTTCGAGGAACAGCTGTTCAAGACGGTTGAAGCCGACGAGCAGCGCCTGCTCTACCTCATCCCGACCGCGGAGGTGCCGCTGACGGCGCTCCACAGCGGTGAGGTGCTGCCGGAGAGCACGCTTCCGCGGCGCTACACCGCCTTCACGCCGTGCTACCGGCGGGAAGCGGGCACGTACGGCAAGGACATGAAAGGCATGTTCCGCCAGCACCAGTTCGACAAGGTCGAGCTGGTGAAGATCACGCGCCCCGAAGATTCCTTCGATGAGCTGGAGAAGCTGACCGGTGACGCTGAAACGGTGCTTGAGCGGTTGGGCCTCGCGTACCGTCGGGTGGCGCTGGCGACCGGCGACATGGGATTCTCGGCGGCCAAGACCTACGATCTGGAAGTGTGGCTGCCATCACAGAACACCTACCGTGAGATTTCTTCTTGCTCGAACTGCACGGACTTTCAAGCGCGGCGCGCGCAGATTCGCTTTCGCCGCGAGCAGAAGGCGAAGGTTGAGTTCGCGCATACGCTCAACGGCTCGGGACTGGCCATCGGTCGTTTGTGGTTGGCGTTACTTGAGAACTATCAACAGGCGGATGGCAGCGTGATGATACCTGAAGCCTTGCGTGATTATGTCGGGCTTGAGCGGATCGCGGCAGCGGGGTGAAAGAAAGCGGGCCATCATACGTCAACGCCGAAGCCGTAGAGAGGGTTCTGACTCGGTTTTCGGGCGCGAGCGCGGCGGCGATCATCGCGCGCCTGGGAGGTGAGGTTCCCGGCGCAAAAGGAAAATGACCGCACAACCAACGCCCGTGCAAGACCAATTCGGCGTCGCGTATGATGGCCCAAAAAGAGAGCACCATCAGGCGTCTCAAGCTTCCGACCATTCTATAGCAATGGCCGTGCCAGCCGGCTTCGGTAGAAAAACACTTCATAAATCGGCGTTTTTTGGCCATTTTAGGGTAGGCCGTTGATCGCAGCGCCTTCAGTTTGACCTTCTTGCCTGACCTGTCTCCGTGCTTTTGACCGAAGGATAAAATCACGCCGAGCGGCGCGCAAAGATCGCCACCCGCCGCGCCGCGCTCTGCGGGATGGCGTGCGCTTGTATCGTGAAGTCTGCGGCCAGCCGCGCCGTCAGCTTGTCGAGCAACTCGGTCGCGCAGTAGAGCATAAAGCGTTGCCGCGCGCTCATGCGCTCGGCGACCTTCGGCAAGATTTCTTCGGCGCGGTCGAGCGCGCGGCTGGTCAGCAGGTCGAAAGCCGAGAGGTCAAACGACTCGACGCGCGCCGTCTTGATGTCAACGTTGGCAAGGCCGAGCGCATCGCGGGCTTCGGCGAGGAAGAGCGATTTCTTCTGGTTCGCTTCAAGCGCGGTGACTCGCAGGTCGGGACGCAGGACGGCGAGCGGGATGGCCGGGAAGCCGGCGCCGCTGCCGATGTCGAGCAGGGTTTGCGCCGCGCCAACGAAGCGCCCGCCCGCAAGCGAGTCGGCGTAATGCAAGCGCGCGGCTTCGTCAGGTCCGGTAATCCGTGTCAGGTTGGTGCGCCGGTTCCACGCCAGCATCATGCGGTAATGCGCGACGAGCTGCGCTTGCTGCGCCTCGCTCACGCCGTCGATCTGGTAATCGGCCAAGGCCGATGTAAGCGCCGTTACAAATTCCTCAATGCCGCCTTGCGGCGCGCGGTTGCTCATCACGTCACTCGAATCTTTTATTGAGAGCGGCGCTACGACCTAAGGGGATGGCTAATGCCGCCGCATCTTGTGAATGCCGCGCCGATGCCTGTGCCTGAGCGAATGGCGGCCCGTAACCGAAGCCGCATAGACAGAGCGCCGATGCCGTATGACCGAAGGCTTCGGCCCGCGCCCGTCCAGACGCCCATCGCGGGCGTCGTGGCCATTGACAAACTTCACGGCTTTCTTATCCTGGCCGCGGCCATGCCCGCGCCCTTGCGCGAAGCCCTGGATGGGAAACAGAAACGCCAAAACCAGCATCGAGACCACCCACGCCTGAGCCGTGCGCCTGAGCAATAATCTCTTCATGCAATCCTCCAGACTCACGCGCGTCCTGACGAGCTATTGTATCAACAATCGTGCCAACTCTGCCTGCAACCGACACGGCGACGCGGCCCCATAAAGTAACGCCGGCTCATTGCGCTCTGGACCGAATGCGCGATGAGCCGGCGTCAGGTGATGATGCGACGCAAGTCGCATCACCGAAGCGTCGAGTTAGTTGCCGGCGACGAAATGTTGGCGGTAGTGATCGAGCGCGTAAGCCATCCAGGCGCGCGTCACCGGGTCAGCCGGCTTCACCTGCGCGTGCAGGACCGGCGCGAGGTCGAACGGCCCTTGCGTCAGGCTGAAGCTCGCTTGCAGGATGCCGTCATTCAAAGCGATCTGCACGTAACCGCGCAGCGCCGGCGCGATGCTGCCATTGTCGTCTACCGCAATCGTCTGCCCGTTGTAGTTCGCCGTCACAGGGGTTCCGGCCAGCGCCTTGGCCTGCGCGTCCTGACCGAGGGCGCGCACCAGCGCCACCGCCAGGTCGAGCCGCGTGATCGTCCCCGTGGGATTAAAGGTCGAGCCGCTGGCGCTCATCATCCCCGCGGGCGTGAAGTTCCAATCGCGCAGCGTCGAGCCACTGGCGGTCACGGCTTCGGCAATCGGCGCGAGGTCGGCTGTGACGTCTGTGAACTTCGCGGTTGCGCCGAGCGACTGGCGCAGCGGCGTGTTCAGCATCAGGTGGCGGGCGAAGTCGTCGCGCGTCACCGATGCATCGGGCCGGAAGCTGCCGTCGGCGAACAGGTCCATCTGCCGGTTCAACAGGGCGTTGCGGATCTGCTGTTCAGCCGCATGACCCGCGATGTCGGCCACCGTTTGCAGCGTGACCGTGGCGCGCTCGATCTTGCCATCCACGCGTTCGGGCACCGCAAGCCCGGCAGGCGAGCAGGCGCACTGATCGGCGACGGTGGTGCCGCGCAGGCCGCGTACTTCGGCGATCCATTCGCCGGCCACAGGGAATTTGACGACCACCTGGCGGTACGGCGAATCGAGCACAGGCAGAGTCAAGCCGCTGCTGTAACCGCAATCGAGGTCGTTGCAGCCCGGCGGGTAGAGAACCAGGCCGAGCGAATTGCCCGTCTGATCGGTTGCCGCCGAGTTGCCAAAATTAATCGTCACGCTCAACAGCCCTAAACCCGGCTCCACTGTGAAGTGATAGGTGTTGGCGCTGGTCGGCCCGGGGACTTGCGGCAGGAACGGGTCAATCGCAAACGTCTCAGGGTTGCCGGGATTGAGCCACGTCGTCGTGAGCTGCGCGTTGAACGGCGGCACGACGAAGCTGCCATAGTTCTTCGAGCGGTTAAAGACGGTGTCGACCGCCGCATAGGCGTTGATGTAGCCGGAGCCGACTTCGAACTCGTCATAGCCCGGCATGCGCGTGGCGGTCTTTTGCATGATCTGCTTGATGTCGTCGGGCGAGAGCGTCGGGTCGGCGTCGAGCATCAGCGCCGCTACGCCCGCGACAAACGGCGTCGCCATCGAAGTGCCGCTGATCTGCGTGTAGAAAGGCACGTAGTTGATTGGGATTTCGGTGTCATCGGTCGTGCCATTCGCTACGACGTTGCTGAGCGCGCGCGTCGAGATGACCGCGGCTGAGAATTTATTGGCGTTCGCATCGAACTCGCGACCGGTGCCGGGAGCGACCAGGCTCGGCGCGTCGTAATCGTTGTTCGGGTCGCTGTCAGCCAGCCGCTGCTCTTTGGGCGTGCCGCGCGACGAGAAGCCCGCCAGGCCGCCTTCCTTGGTGCCCGCGCCGACGCCGATCACCCACGGCGCTTTGGCGTAAGGATTCATAGTGTCCCAGCCGGGCCCGGCGTTGCCGGCGGCGAAACAGACGATGATGTTCAGGTCATGCGCCAGCTTGCTCGCGACATTGATCGGGTCGTCGGGATCGAAAGCGCCGCCGCCGCCCCACGAGTTCGAGATGACGCGGATGTTGTAATTGTTGGTGAACTGGTTGGTGATGGACCACTCGAAGCCGCCGAGCGCGTTCAGGATGAAGAGGCCGGCGCCCGAGCCGACGCCAATCAGCTTGGCACCCGGCGCTACGCCTGCGTAACGCCCGCCCGATTGCTGGCCGCTGGCGCCGACGATGCCGGCGCAGTGCGTGCCGTGGCCGACGTGTGTGTCGGTGTCGGGAACGCCTTCGACGACGAGCAGCGGGGTGAAGCCATTAAGCTCCGGCGTGGCGACCAGCGTGTTGTTGAACTGCTCGTCGGTGATGATCTGCACGTTTTGAATGACGTGCTCGGGGTAATGCAGATCGGCATGCGTCGCGTCTATCCCTGAGTCGTTGATCACCACAGAGAAGTTGCCCTGGCCGGCGATGGGCAGGCCGCCGTTGATGCGCGTGAAGGTGGTGTCCGTGCGGATTTTGTTGACACCTGTGAGCATGCTGGTTTCGTTGTCGAGATAATGGAGCCGGGTGTTGGCCCAGATCGAACGGACGGCGCTGTTGGCCGCGAGCGCCTTGACCTGTCCGGCGGTTGCCAGCACCGCCGCCATGCCGAGGTGCTGGTAAGTAATTCCTTTGGTGATGCCGACGGCGCGCAAAGCGTTCAAGTGCGCGGCGCCGAGGCCGCTATTGGTGTTGAATGCGACGATGACCACGCCGACGCTCGCCGTATCCGGCGTGTTCTGAAGTCGGGCGGCCAGCGCCGGGCTGAGCCGTGCAGCCGAAGCCATGATGGTGAGTGTGCAAATTAAGCAAATGGCGAAAATCGTATGTCGAAGCGTTGCTAACATAATCTTTTGTCCCCCCTTACAAATTGAGAGCCCAGCCCTTATGGACCTTATTTCCCCCGCTCTCAAGGCCAGGATAAAGAAGGACTATTGGCCAATCCTTGAATTAAACTTGAACCGCGCCGGCGCGCGCCCCAGAGGCCGTGCGGTGGTGGTGCAAGTTAGCGCCAACGTGTAAAATCTTCGCCATCTCAAGCTCAATTGAAGGGGGAAGGCTATGGCTAAACGATTTCGCGCCGAATTGATTCAGGACGATAACACCACGGCGACCGCCATCACGATTCCTTTTGACGTGCAGAAAGTCTTCGGCGCGCGCGGGCGCGTGCCGGTGCGCGGCACGATCAATGGCTATGCCTATCGCAGCTCGATCTTTACGATGGGTGGTGAGACATTCATGGTGGTCAACAAGCAGATGCGCGCCGGCGCAGGGGTCAACGCCGGCGATGTGGTCAGCGTCGTCATGGAGCGCGACGACGAGCCGCGCACCATCGAACCGCCGGCGGATTTGGCGCGCGTCTTGAAAGCCAACCGTGAGGCGAAGGCCGGGTGGGATAAACTGAGCTACACGCACCGCAAAGAAATCGCTCTGGCCATCGAAGACGCCAAGAAACCTGAAACCCGCGCCCGCCGCATCGACAAAGCAATTGCCGAGCTGACGGCGAAAGCGCAGGCGAAACGATGAGCAATGGCCTGATACGACAAAGACGCGAAGGCAGGCGCTTTGCGCGCGGCGCGGCGGCGCTCGTATAATGCGTTATGAGCCACGAACATGAAACGGTTCTCATCCTCGACTTCGGCGGACAGTACACGCAGTTGATCGCGCGGCGCGTGCGCGAGCTTGGCGTCTATTCCGAAATCGTTCCCTTCAACACTTCGATTGACGAGCTGCGCCGCCGCAGGCCGCGCGGGCTGATCCTGTCGGGCGGCCCGTCGTCCGTCTATGAAGCGGGCGCGCCACACCCCGATCCGGCAGTGCTAGGTCTGGGTGTGCCGGTGCTGGGCATCTGCTACGGCGTGCAGTTGATGGCTTACTTTCTCGATGGCGAAGTGCGGCCTTCGTCGCGCCGCGAGTATGGCCATGCCGAGCTTGAGGTGAAGTCGGGCAGTCGCTTGCTCGCGGGCATCCCCTCGCCTGTGAAAGCCTGGATGAGTCACGGCGATTATGTCAGCCGCCCGCCCGCCGGATTCGAGGTGACGGCGACGACGGACGCCGCCATCGGCGCGGTCGAAGACACCGCGCGCGGCCTCTACGGCGTGCAGTTCCACCCGGAAGTCGCGCACACGCCGCAAGGCAAAGAAGTCCTGCGCAACTTCCTGATTAACGTCTGCCACCTGCGCGGCGACTGGACGATGGCTTCATTCATCGAGACCACCGTGGCCGAGATTCGCGCTAAAGTCGGCGAGGGTCATGCGGTGTGCGGGCTGTCGGGCGGCGTTGATTCGTCGGTCGCGGCGGCGCTGGTGGCGCGGGCGATAGGCGACCGGCAGACATGCATCTTTGTGGATACCGGGCTGCTGCGCAAGGACGAATTTGCCGAAGTGCTTGAAGCCTATCGCGAGATGGATTTGAATGTCGTCGGCGTGGCGGCGGGCGAGCGTTTCTTGACGCGGCTGGCAGGCGTCAGCGATCCTGAGCGCAAACGCAAGATCATCGGCAACGAGTTCATCGAAGTCTTTCAGGAAGAGGCGCGGCGGCTTGGCCCGGTCGAATATCTCGTGCAGGGCACGCTTTACCCGGATGTCATCGAATCGGTTTCCGTCAAAGGCCCATCGGCGGTCATCAAGTCGCATCACAACGTCGGCGGCTTGCCTGAGAAGATGCACCTGAAGTTGATCGAGCCGTTGCGCGAGCTGTTCAAAGATGAAGTGCGGCGCGTGGGCCGCGAGCTGGGCTTGCCGGAAGAGATTATCGGGCGGCAGCCATTTCCGGGGCCGGGTCTTGCGGTGCGCATTCTGGGAGAAGTGACGCCCGACCGCGTTGCGCTCTTGCAGGAAGCCGATGCCGTGGTCATCGAAGAGATTCGCCGCGCAGACCTCTACGACCAGATATGGCAAGCCTTCGCCGTGTTGCTGCCGGTGTCGTCGGTCGGCGTGATGGGCGACAACCGCACCTACGAGAACACCATTGCCGTGCGCGCCGTTGATTCGCTCGACGGCATGACCGCCGACTGGGTGCGCCTGCCTTACGACGTGCTGCAACGCATCTCCTCGCGCATCGTCAGCGAAGTGCGCGGCGTCAACCGCGTCGTCTACGATGTCAGCAGCAAGCCGCCCTCGACAATTGAGTGGGAGTAGCCGAGACGCGGCGACGCGGCGACACGGCGACGCGGTGAAGGACAGAAAGCTGATCGGCTTCCCCTCGGTGACTTTTGCGCCCCCCGGCGGTTATACTCATAGCTTCACGTAGCAGTCAGATGTAGGATGGTGTAGGCGTCCGTGAGCGTCCATTATGGCGAAACTCACCAGACTGATCGGCGAAGTGCTGGACGGCAAGTACCAGCTCGACAAGCAGCTCGGGCAGGGCGGCATGGGTGCTGTGTATCGCGCCACGCACCTCGGCACCAAGCGCCCCGTGGCGCTCAAAGTCATCGCCCCGCAGTTCATGGCGAACACCGAATTCGTCGAGCGCTTTCGCCGCGAGGCCGAAGCCGCCGGACGCCTGCGCCACCCCAACGTGGTCAATGTTACAGACTTCGGATTCGCGCAGGTGGGCCGCGATCCGGTAGCTTATCTGGTGATGGAATACCTCGACGGCGGCTCGCTCGGCGATATGCTGAAAGAGCGCAAGCGGCTGCCGCTGCCGCTGGTCACAGACATTCTTGAGCAGATCTGTCTGGCCGTCGGCAACGCTCACAAATTCGGCGTCATTCACCGCGACCTGAAGCCGGATAATATCTGGCTGCAACCCGACGGGCGCGGCGGCTACATCGCCAAGGTGCTCGACTTCGGGCTGGCCAAGCTGCGCGACCCGAACGAGCTTCAACTGAGCGACGACGCGCCGGCGAGCGCAACGCAGGCGACGACGCGCGTCACTAACCGCGACACCCGTAACTTGACGACAGGCACGGCAACCACCGCCGGCCAGAATGCCCGCACCCATCTTCAGACGGATGCGCCGGGCGCGGCGACGGCCATTGCCGCCGAGTCGCAAACGGCGGTGAACGCCGACGACGGCGCGACGCTGATTCAGCCTGCCGCGTCGGCCTCGGTCATCGAAGACGGCGCGACGCTGATCCAATCCGAAACCGCGACCCCGGCGGTCGGCGAAGAGGGCGCGACGCTCATTCACACGGATGTAGCGAATCCAACGCCGACGACCGGCGCCGGCTCAATACCGTCGAGCAGCTCGGCGATGAACAGCTTGAGCAATGACACTTCATCGGCTGACATCACTCGCGCCGGCTCGATCATGGGCACGCCGGTTTATATGTCGCCCGAGCAGTGCCGTAGCGAGGCGCTCGACGCGCGCTCGGACATTTATAGCCTCGGCGTCATCGTCTATCAGGCGCTGGCCGGCGAAGCGCCCTTCAAAGGCGACATGACGGCGTTGATGCGCAAGCATTGCGAGGAGACGCCGCCGCCGCTTCAGGACAAGCGCCCGGACGTCCCCGCTTCGGTTGCCGGTCTGGTGATGACGACGCTGGCGAAGAACCCCGCGGAGCGCCCGCCGAACGCCGAGGCTTTGGCCAGCGCCTTTCGCGCCACCGCCGAAGGCGAAGCGCAAATCCTGCGCGCCGCCAAGGCGCATTACTACACCGCGCAGCGCATCTTCTTTTTGCTGTCGCTGTTGGTCTATGGGCCGTTTGCGCTCTTGAGCTTTGTGTCGAGCATGGCGCTCAATCGCTGGCTGGCGAATTCGCCCGCGGCAACGCTGGCCTTCTACATTGCGCTCTATCTGGTCGTGCTGCTGGCGACGCGTGTGAACATCGCCGCCTGTACCGTGGCGCTCGCCGAGCTGCGGCATCAATCGTCTGCCGCCGTGAAGCTCAGAGCCATTGTCGGCGCTCTCAAAGGCCGCCTGCCGGCGCTCGTCGCCACCATCGCGTCGCAGTTCGCTCGCGTCCTCTTCGGGCTGGTGCAACTGCTGGTGCCCGGCGCGCGCGCTTATGTGACGTATTCGTTCGCGCCTGCGGTGGCGGTGGCCGAAGGCATGAGCGGCGGCGCGGCGCTGCGAAGGTCGAAGCAGTTGATCGGCCCTTTGCGCTCAATCGCCGCCGCCTTGCTGGCGCGCGATTTCGGCATCGGCCTGTCGTCGCTGCTGGTCTTTCCGTTCATCACCGTGTTGATGGCGATGATCTTCGGCGGCACGCGCGCCGACGCCCTGGCGACGATGAGGGTGCCGACGATCCGAAACTTCATCGTCGTCTACTGCTGGTTCTTGCTGACGGTCATGCACACGGTCTATGGGGCTGTGCCGATTGCGGCGCTCTACTTCAAAGCGCGACAGGCGCGCGGCGAGATGCTCGACGAGCGCGGCACCCGTGACTGGCAGGCCGAAGCCGTCAAGCGGCCTGGCCGCATGAGCCGCGCGGCGATCATCTGGCTGGTCGCGCCGCTGCTGATGCTGTCGTACATGCTGCTGACTTCGTTCGCAGGCTTCGGCGAAGACTCTTTGATCGAAGCCGTGCATAAAGGCCGGCAGCAGATGATTGCGCGGCGGCTGGCGGCGGGCGCCAATCCGAATGACGGTCGCATGGGCACGACCTTGCTGATGTTCGCCGCGAAAGATGGGCAGGCCGGCATCGCGCAGGACTTATTGAACGCAGGGGCTAAGCCCGATGCCAGGGACGGTGACGGTGACACGCCATTGATGTACGCGGCTCTGGACAACCGGGCCGAGGTGGCAAGCGTCTTGCTCAAGGCCGGCGCGGACGTGAACGCCAGGAACAACAAAGGCGATACGCCGCTGCTGGGCGCGGCGCTCAGGGGCCGCGCCGAAGTGGTCCGGCTGCTGCTCGCCGCCGGGGCCGATGTCGGCGCGAAGAACCAGAAAGGCCAGACGGCATTATCGCTTGCCGAGCAAGAGGGTCACGCGGAGATCATCCGCATGCTCAAGGACGCGGCGGCCACAAGCAGTAAGCCGGATTGAGCGATTCAAGCTTGAGATTACCGATTATGGAAAGTCTGCAACCCGCGCCGGTCAAGCCGGTCATTTCGTCTGCCGATGTCGAGAAGCTCGATGTGCGCGTCGGCACCATCGTGCGCGTCGAAGAGGTGAAAGGCTCGGACAAGCTGTTGAAGCTGACGGTTGATTTCGGCGACCATCAGCGGACGATACTCGCGGGGATGAGGCAGGAGCGCGCCGACCCGCAAGAGGTGGCGGGCCGGCAGGCGCTGTTTGTCGTCAACCTTGCGCCGAAGCGCATGCGGGGCGAGACCAGCGAAGGCATGTTGTTCGACATCGGCTATGCCGATGGCTTGACGCCGGCGCTCGCGGTGCCGGAACGCGCGGTGCCGAACGGCGCACGCGCCGGCTGAAGGTGAGGGGAACAGGGCGCAGATGTGGCGCAAGCTGTTAGCTTGCGCATTGAGAGACGCAAGCTAACAGCTTGCGCCACATGAATCAGGAGGTGAAGCGTGCCGCAGACATCAATGAAAACCGGGGCATTTCAGGACTACGTTACGGTTGCCGAGCGAATCGAGAAGTTTTATGAGCGCTACCCTGAAGGCCGCCTCATCACGCACATTGTCGAGCATGACGCCGAGCGCGGCTTCATCCTGATGCGCGCCGAAGTCTACCGCAACGCCGACGACGCGCTGCCCGCGGCCACCGGCCATGCTTACGAGTTAAAGACAGAGGGTTACGTTCAACGCACCAGCTATATTGAGGTATGCGAGACATCAGCGATAGGCCGGGCGCTGGCGATGGCCGGGTTTGAAGTGCGGCGCGGCATCGCCAGCCGCGAGGAGATGGAGAAAGCAGCGCGCCGAGCAGAGCCGCCGCGCGAGCGCCAGAAACCGGCGCCCACTGCGCCGCCACCGGTTGCCGCCACAAGCCCGCTCGCCGCGCCCGCCGCGCCTCCTGCGGCCCCGGCCAGTCAGCCGGCCGGTGACGAGCAGAAGCAGGAGATCCTTGACCTGCTCGAAGACCTGCGCCCCGGCGACCGCCGCGCCCAGCGCCGCATGCTGGTCGAGATGACCGGCAAGGAATCGCGCGACGACCTGACGCAGAAGGAAGCCACCGACCTGATTACCAAGCTCCGCAAAGAGGTCGAAGAGGGCAGCATCTAGGCCAATCGCCGCACCAGCATAATGGGTTTCGCCGGGTGGCGGTCGAGCACCAGAAAGCGCGCCTCGAAATCATCGGGCTGCGCGCCATCGCGCAGATCAACAATCGCCAGTTGCGCGTCGGGTATGCGCTCGGGCGAGCCGAAGACGCGGTAACGCGAAGCGCGCACCGAAGTCAGCTTAATGTCGATGTCCATCGAACGCTCGGCTTCCGGCAGGGTCAGCAATTTCATTGCAGTGGTCCTTCGGCCTGCTGCCTACAACGCTTCAACCAATCGCGGCAGCTCTGAGTAGTTATCAATGACAAAATCGGCGAGCGTCGTTTCGCCGTCCTGCATCGGCGTGATGCCTGTAAAGCGGATCGCCAGGTAACCGGCTTGCTTCGCGCCGACGACGTCAGTGAATTCAAGGTCGCCGATGTGCGCCATCTCAGTCGGCGCCGCGCCGAGCCGGGCGGCGGTCTTTTCAAAAACCTCGCGGTGCGGCTTTGAGCGTCCCGCTTCGTCAGAGAAGACCAGCGAATCGAAAGCGCCGAGCAGATGGTTATCCGCGAGCACCTGTTTAAGGATGCGCCCCGGAGAAAAACCGACATCCGAGATAATGCCCAGCCGATAACGGCTCGCCAGACGCTCGACCGCCGCCCGCGCCCCTTCGACCAGCACCGGCGGATGTTCGAGAATGCCTTCTTCGACGGCTCTGACGGTTTCGGCCATCACCTCGTCGGGCACACAGGCTTCGAGGTGAGCGAGGATGCGGCCCAGCCGCTCGGCGGTCGTGAGCGTGCGATACTGGCCGCGCCAGATCTGCTCGTGTGATGTGGATTCGATATGGCAGGCGGCTTCGAGTTGCGCGCCGCTGAAATCGCCGCAATCGCGCAAGGCCGCTTCGAGCAAGCGCAGGCGGCGCTGCTTGTAGAGCGCAAAGCCGCCCGGCGGCTCGGTGAACAAAGTATTCCAGAAATCGAAAGAGATCGCCCGTATCATCACGCCGCCCGGCCCTCCTTTGTCTTACGCTGGTATATTGCCAGCCGCGCCGGCAAGATTCCAAGGTGCTGGCCGAGTCGGTGAATGAAGCGCCGCGCAAATTCACATTCGCCGCGGCAAGTGGTATAACATTGGCCGTCCATGCAGTCAGACTTTCCGCTCACTCGGCTCAAAGGAGGTTGCCATGAAAAAGCTGCGTTGGTTTATTGCGCTCGCCTTGCTCGTCGCGCCCGCATCGGTTGTGGCGCAGGAGGGCTTTTCGCCGTTCACTACCGATTTCCCGCCCGAAGAATTCGCGGCGCGGCGCGCTAAAATCTATGACGCCATCGGCGAAAACGGCATCGCCGTGATTCAAGGCGCGCCGAGCCCCGCCGGCTACACGCGCTTTCGGCAATCCAATGAATTCTATTATCTCTGCGGCGTCGAAGTGCCACATGCTTACCTGTTGCTCGACGGCGCGGCGCGGCGCGCGACGCTCTACCTGCCGCACCGCAACGAGGGCCGCGAGCGCGGCGAAGGTAAGATGCTCTCAGCCGAAGACGGCGACCAGTTGCGCCAGCTCTCAGGCATCGATGCGGTGGCCGGCACCGACCTGTTGAACGAGCATCTGGTGCGCTATGCCTACTTCAGGCGGACGGTCTACACGCCGTATAGCCCCGCCGAAGGCTACGCGATGAGCCGCGACCTGGGCCTGCGCGTCGTCGCCGACCGCGCCGCCGACCCGTTCGATGGGCAGCCCTCGCGCGAAGGACTGTTCATGCAGACCTTGCATGCGCGCTTCCCGCAAATCGAAATCAAAGACCTGTCGCCGACACTCGACCGCTTGCGTTTGATTAAGAGCCCGCGTGAGATTGCCTTGATCGGACGGGCAACGCGGCTGTCGGGGCTGGCGTTGATGGAAGCCATGCGCTCGACGCAGCCGGGAATATATGAGCACGAATTGGATGCGATGGCCAAATATGTTTACTACCGCAACGGCGCGCAGGGCGAGTCGTATTATTCGCTGATCGCCAGCGGGCGCAACGCCTGGTATCCGCATTACAACGCCGGCAAGCGGCGCATGGAAGACGGCGATTTTCTGCTGATGGATTTCGCGCCCGATGTCGGTTATTACCAGTCCGACCTGACGCGCATGATGCCGGTCAACGGCAAGTTCAGTCCGTCGCAGAGAGAGCTGTATGGCTTTTACCTCGGCTGTTATCAGGCGATCTTGAAGGCGATCCGCCCAAATGTGACGCCTGCCGTCATCCGAGAGGAAGCGGTCAAAGAGATGGAGCGGTTGCTCGCGGCGACGAAGTTTTCGAAGCCGATTTATGAGAAGGCGGCGCGCGATTTCGTCACCTCCTACGCCGCGGCGACGAAGCGCCAGCCCACCGCCTTAGGCCACTGGGTCGGCATGGCGACGCACGACGTCGGCGAGTACGGCGAGCCCTTACGCGCCGGCATGGTCTTTACGATTGAGCCGGCCTTGACCGTGCCCGAAGAGAAAATTTACATCCGCCTCGAAGACCTGATCGTGATTACCGACACCAGGGCCGAAGTGCTGTCTACCTTCGTGCCGATGGACATAGACGGCATCGAGCGGCTGATGAAAGAAGAGGGCATGCTGCAACGCTACCCGCGCGACACCGAGAATAATCACTAATAGCCAGTCGCGTAAGGGTGATCGATCTCAACTTCCCCAACATTCTTGTGGAGGTGCGAGGAGATGCAAACGTATGAGCGAGGCAATCGCAGTGAAGGAGTTGTTCTGTCCGCGTATGTGAACGCCGGGTTGGTCGTTAGCATTCCATTCGGAACTGGCGCGAGTTATGACCTCATCATTGATACCGGCGGTCGCCTGTTCAAAATACAGGTGAAGACGGCATGGCTTGATGGCGGTTGCTTACGGTATCACAGCCGGCGGCGTCGAGGCGGCGGATACGAAACGCGTCGCCTTTACCGAGAAGGTGAGGCTGATTACTTTGCCGTTTACTGCCCACAGACGGATGATCTGTATGCGGTTCCGACAGGGAAGCATCGGACGGAAGGGCGGTTAAGATTGCAGCCGGCGAAGAATAGACAGCAGAAGCTGATCAAGTACGCCGAGGATTATTCCTGGGAAAAACACATCAGGGAAATAAAAGGAATGGCGACCCTGGTAGGAATCGAACCTACGGCCTCAACGTCCGGAGCGTTGCGCTCTATCCACTGAGCTACAGGGCCGGCAAAAGCATAATGGCAAACATGCGCCGCCTGTGTCAACGTGCCAACAAGACGGACATTGGCGGTGGTTGCCAGGTAGAAAGGACGCACCATGCAAACTGTGATTGAAGATTTGCGGCGCGCGGTTGATACGGCCGTCGCGCAGTTCGCCGGCCTCGGCGAAGCCGACACCTCGGCGCCGATGGCCGCCGGCAAGTGGTCGCGCAAACAACTGCTCGGCCACCTGATCGATTCTGCCGCCAACAATCACCAGCGCTTTATTCGCGCCCAACTCAGTGGCCCGAAAGCCTTCCCCGGCTACGAGCAGGAAGTGTGGGTCGAGCGCAACGGTTACGGCGATGCGGCGTGGGGCGAGCTGGTGGCGCTGTGGCAAGCCTATAACCGCCACTTGCTGCGCGTCCTTGCGCTCATCCCAGCCGAGCAGTTTGATGTCGTTTGCACGGTCGGCGACAACCCGCCGATGACGCTCGGCTATATCGCCGAAGATTATGTCCGCCACCTCAAGCATCATTTGCAGCAACTGCTCTCGTGATCGTTTGTCATGCGGCGGCGCGCAACTATTTGCCTGCGAGCCGTGCGTCGGGCAGACTACTGGCTCACGCTCACAAAATCACCCCTCAAGGAGGTCCCCATAAAATGACCGCAAAAGTGAATCGGCAGTGGCGGCTTGCCTCGCGCCCGGTCGGACTGGTGCAAGACAGCAATTTCAACTTCGTCGAATCAGAGGTGCCGGAATTAAGTGATGGCGAATTCCTGGTGCGCAATGTTTACCTGTCGCTCGACCCGACGAATCGCGGCTGGATGAATGCCGCCGACACCTACCTGCCGGCGATTCAGATCGGCGATGTGATTCGCGGCGGCGCGCTCGGTGTCGTCGAAGCCTCACGCAACGGCAATTTTCCCGAAGGCGCTATCGTGCAAGGGCTATTCGGCTGGCAAGATTATCTGGTCAGCGATGGGCGCAACGCCAGCCTCGTGCCGCACGATAAAAAGATTCCGCTGACGGCGCTCTTTGGCCTCTTCGGCCACATCGGCATAACGGCTTACTTCGGCCTGCTCGACATTGGCAAGCCGCAAGCGGGCGAAACGCTGGTCGTCAGCGCCGCCGCCGGCGCGGTCGGCTCGCTGGTCGGGCAGATCGGCAAGATCAAGGAGATGCATGTCGTCGGTATCGCCGGCGGCCCGGAGAAGTGCCGCTGGCTGACGGAAGAGCTCGGCTTCGACGCGGCGATTGATTATAAGAACGAATCGGTGAGCGAAGGCTTGAAGCAACATTGCCCGAAGGGCATCGATGTCTACTTCGAAAACGTCGGCGGTGAAATCCTCGACGCCGTGCTTGCGCGCATCAACCTGCACGCGCGCATCCCACTGTGCGGGCTGATTTCGCAGTACAACGCCGCGAAGCCGATGCCCGGCCCTTACAACCTGGCGCAGTTGATTATCAAGCGCGCGCGTATCGAAGGCTTTCTCGTGAGCGATTACATGCCGCGGGCGATGGAAGCCATCATGGACCTGGGCAAGTGGTGGATGGAAGGCAAGCTCAAGTACCGCGTCGATGTCGTCGAAGGGCTGGAGCAAGCGCCCGCCGCGCTCAACAAGCTGTTTGACGGCTCGAATCAGGGCAAGCTGATCGTTAAAGTCTCTGACGAACCGGCGTGAGCCGTTGCCAGTCGCCAGTTGTCCGTTGCCAGTTATCCGCAGAACCGCCAACTGGCAACGGACGACTGTTTTTAGTAACCGGCGACTTTCGCGCGGCGTCTTTGCCGGCGGCGGGTTTTCGATGGCTTATTACCAGCAAGCGACGAATGACTTCCGCTGAAATTTCTCACACTGATAATCAAGGAGAGTCACATGAAGAGGTTTTTAACCATCAGCAGCATCATCTGTCTATTGATGCTTTCAGCGCAAGCCGGCGCGCCGGCGAACTTCAGCGGCACATGGTCGCTCGACAAGTCGAAGAGCGAAGGCTTGCAGGGCCGCATGGCCCAGGCCGACGTGACGATGACCGTGACCCAGGACGCCAAACAGCTCACGGTTGAAACGAGCTATACCGGCAGCGACATGCCGCCGCAAAAGGTCGTCTACAATCTTAATGGCAGCGAAACGACGGCTGAGTTTGCCGGGCGCATGCCGGGCAAAGGCACGCTCAAGGCAAAGTGGACGAGCGACAGCGTGCTCGAATTAAATACCGTGCGCAACGTCAACATTCAGGGCAATGACGTGACCATCACGACGACCGATCACTGGGAACTGGCCGACGGCGGCAAGACCTTAAAGGTTCACCGCTTGACGGATTCGCCGCGCGGCACGATGGAAGCCAAGCTGGTCTTCACGAAGAAGTAAACGGCAGAATCAAAACAAAACACAGAGACACGGAGGCACGGAGCGAGCGCAGAGTTTTCTCCGTGTCTCCGTGTTTAATGCCCCTTCCGTTGTTGAGAAGGGATGCTGGCCAGGGTCTATTCATTCTCCGGACTTGAACCGCCAAGACGCCAAGGACGCCAAGAGAACACAGAGCTTTTCTTGGCGTCCTTGGCGTCTTGGCGGTTTATATCCCCATGGTTATTCGAGAATGAATAGGCCCTGGGATGCTGGCGATTCGCATTGCAATTTCGCCGGCGCGCGCGTATCTTAAGACCGATGAAATTCTGATTCCCACCAATTGTGCTGTTCCTGTCGTCAGATGCGCCCGCCATGCGCGCGGCGGTCAGGCGAAACATCATCCGCTCGGAACCCGTAGAGAAACCTAATGCAACAGACAAATGAACCATCGGAGTCTGCATCCGCAATGGCCGCTGCGCCCGCGCCGCAGAAGCCTTCGTCGTGGCTTGCGACCTTGCGCGAAGCCTTCGCCGGCTCGCGGCAGGATTTCACTGAAGGCAGCATTCGCCGCGCCATCGTCTTGCTGGCGGTGCCGATGGTGCTAGAGACGGCGATGGAATCGCTCTTCGGCATCGTCAACGCCCTGTGGGTGGCGCACTTTCTTGGCAAAGAAGCGGTCGCCGCGGTCGGCATCACCGAATCGCTGCTGACGCTCATCTTCGCAGTGGCCATCGGCCTGAGCATGGCGACGACGGCTATGGTGGCGCGGCGCATCGGCGAGAAAGACGGCCAGGGCGCGTCGGTCGCCGCTTTTCAGGCCGTGGCCATCGGCATCGGCGCTTCGCTGCCGGTCGGCCTCGTCGGCCTCTTCTTCACGCCGCAACTCTTCCACTTGATGGGCGCATCGCCTGAAGTGCTGGCGGCGGGCGGCGGTTACAGCCGGGTGATCATCGGCGCCAACGTTGTCATCATGTTGCTGTTTTTGAACAACGCCATCTTTCGCGGCGCCGGTGACGCGGCGATTGCCATGCGCTCGCTGTGGTTTGCTAACGTCATCAACATCATCCTTGACCCGTGCCTGATCTTCGGGCTGGGGCCATTTCCGCGATTGGGGGTGACGGGGTCGGCGATTGCTACGACCATCGGGCGCGGAGCGGGCGTCGTCTTGCAGTTCTACCTGCTGTCGTCGGGCACGGGGCGCGTCCGCATCAGCCTTCGCCATTCGCGGCTCGACCTGGGCGTCATGCGCCGGCTGTTGCGGGTCTCGGTCGGCGGCATGTTTCAATTCCTGGTGGCGACCGCGAGCTGGTTAGGCTTGATGCGCATCGTCACGCAATTCGGCGACGCCGCGGTGGCCGGCTACACGATTGCGATCCGCATTGTCATCTTCGCGCTGCTGCCGTCGTGGGGCATGAGCAACGCCGCGGCGACGCTGGTCGGCCAGAATCTCGGAGCCGGCAAGCCTGACCGCGCCGAGCGCTCGGTGTGGGTCGCCGGTCTGACCAATATGGTGTTTCTCGGCGCGGTGACGGTCGTCTTTCTGCTCTTTGCCGAGCCCTTGATTCACATCTTCACAACCGATGTGACGGTCGTGCCTTACGGCGTTGATGCGCTGCGCTTCATCAGCTACGGCTATGTCTTTTATGCCTATGGCATGGTGATGGTAGCGGCGTTCAATGGCGCCGGCGACACGGCGACGCCGACGTGGATCAACCTGGGCTGTTACTGGCTCTTGCAAATCCCGCTGGCCTACACGCTCGCCAACCTCGCGGGCATCGGCGCGCAGGGCGTTTTCCTGGCGATCACGATAGCCGAGTCGTGCCTGGCCGTCATCGGCATTCTCATGTTTCGCCGCGGCACCTGGAAGACGCAAAAGATATGAATCAGGTAGGCCACGGGCGCGAATCGATGTATAGTTCGGGAATCACCGAAACCTCAGAAGGAGACACCGATGATGCGAAAGGCTTACCTGATTCTCGCCTGCCTGCTGCTCGCCTGCGCGGCGGTTAACGCAAAGGACGGTCGCGGCGGCGCGGCTAACGGCACAACCGTCAAGATCGATTCCGGTCAAATCTCCGGCCTCACGGTCGGGGCAAACAACGACGTGCGGGCTTACAAAGGCGTGCCGTTTGCCGCGCCGCCCGTGGGCGCGCTGCGCTGGAAAGCGCCGCAGCCGGTCAAGGGGTGGGCCGGCGTGCGCGCCTGCACAGAGTTCGGCGCCTCTTGTCCACAGCCGAATCTGCTCGAACGCACCTATGGCACGAAGCTCGGCCCGACCAGCGAAGACTGTCTCTATCTCAACGTCTGGACGGCGGCGAAGCGCCCCACAGACAAGCTACCGGTGATGGTCTGGATTCACGGCGGCGGCTACACCATGGGATCAGGCTCGACGCTGGCTTATGACGGCGCTGCCTTTGCGCGCCAGGGTGTCGTGCTGGTGACGATCAACTATCGGCTCGGGCCGTTCGGCTGGTTCGCTCACCCGCAGCTCTCGAAAGAATCATCGCACAACTCATCGGGCAACTATGGCCTGCTCGATCAGATCGCCGCGCTCGAATGGGTCAAGCGCAACATCGCGGCCTTTGGCGGCGACGCCGGGCGCGTGACCATCTTTGGCGAATCGGCAGGCGCCGGCAGTGTCTGTTACCTGATGGCATCGCCGCTGGCGCGCGGGCTGTTCCATCGCGCCATTGCCGAGAGCGGCTCGGCGTTCGGGGCTAACCGCCACCTGCGCGAAACCTGGTACGGCCAGGAGTCCGCCGAAAAGATGGGCGAGCGCGTCGCCCGCGAGATGGCCGGCGGGCCGTCGGCTGATCCGATTGCGGCGCTGCGCGCCAAGAGCGCCGAAGAGATTCTGAACAGCAGCAACGTCGCCGCCTCATCGTTCTTTTCGGGCGACGCCAACCGCTTCGCGCCAATCGTTGACGGCTGGGTGATACCGGACGACCCCGGCGCGATTTTTGAAGCGGGCCGACAGGCCAACGTGCCGTTGATTGTCGGCACCAACGCCGACGAAGGCTCGATCTTTGTGCTGAGCGCCCCGGTCGCCACGGTTGACGCGTACCGCGTGGCGTTGCGCCGCCTTTATGATGTGCGTGCGGATGAAGTGCTGGCGCTCTACCCGGCCAGCGACGCCGTCGAGGCGCGCCGCCGACTGAGCCACATTATCACCGATGCCTTCTTCATCACCGGCGCGCGCTACTTTGCCGAAACCGCGAGCAAGGTGAACGGCAAGACGTTTGTTTACCACTTCACGCACATCACCGGCGACCCGCGCCGCCGCATGCTTGGCGCCTTTCACGCCTCCGAGATTCCTTATGTCTTCATGACCCAGGACGTGGTCGGCACGGCGACCTATGACGACAAAGAGCATGAGCTGGCCCGCGCCATGAGCGCTTACTGGGCGCAGTTCGCGGCCACCGGCGATCCCAATGGTGCAGGGCGTCCGGCGTGGCCGACATACGATGCGGCGTCGGATCAGCATATCGAGTTCGGCGACCAGATTGCGGTTAAAGCGAACCTGCGCAAGCCGGCGGTTGACCTGTTCGAGCGCATCGCGCTGGAGCGGCGCGGCAAGCGCAAAGCGACCGGCGACCATTGAGAGATGGATGGATTTGCCAGGAGTTAAGATGACCGCGGCGGCGCAAGCAAGCAGTCAGCGGTTTGATGCAGCGGATCGCTGGCTTTTCGGCCTTTCATTGGTTTGTGGCATTGCTTACCTTTTGACGCGCGGCCTGGCGGGACTACCGGGCAGCGTCGCCGTCAAAGGCTTGAGCGTGTCGCCGCTCGCGGTGATTGCGCTGCGTCAACTGAAGCGAAGCAACGGCGCGCTGCTGGCCTGCGCGCTGCTGCTTTCGGCGCTCGGCGACATCTTTCTTGCGCTCGGCGGCGGGCAATGGTTCGTTTATGGCCTCGGCGCGTTCCTGGTCGCGCACCTGTTCTACATCACGCTCTTTGTGCGCAACTGGCCGCGCCCGTTCGCCGTCAGCGCCGCGCATCAATCGGTCGCCGTGCTATTGCTGGTTGCCGCCGCCGCGATGTTCGTGTGGCTGTGGCCGAGCCTGGGCGAGATGCGGCCGGCCGTAGCGGCTTATCTGTGCGCGCTCACCGGCATGGCGGTGACGGCGACGCTCGCGGGCTTTCGCGCCTGGTGGGTGGTGATCGGCGCGGGGCTCTTCATGCTGTCGGATTCACTGATCGCCGTCGGCAAATTCAAAACGCCGGTTGCCGCGAGCGACTACATCATCTGGGCGACGTATTACGCGGCGCAGGTCTTGATTGCGCTCGGCTTCATCTATGAAAAGCGGCGCTTAATTTCGTAAGGTTATGGAAATTGATCTCGGCCACTTCTTGATCCGCGACTGGCGGCGCGGCGACGAAGAATCGCTCGCCCGCCACGCCAACAACCCGAAGATATGGCGCAACGTGCGCGACCGCTTCCCGCACCCTTACACGCTCGACGACGCCAAAGCGTGGATCGAGCGCGCCAGTACCGAGCAGCCCATGACCAGCTTTGCTATCGTCGTTGATGGCGAAGCGGTCGGCGGCGTCGGCTTCTTTTTGCAGGAAGACATCTTTCGCCGCTCAGTCGAGATTGGTTACTGGCTCGGCGAAGCCTTCTGGGGTCGCGGCATCATCACAGACGCGGTGCGGGCCATGAGCGAATACATCTTTGCGAACTTCGATGTCTGTCGCATCTACGCCGGGGTCTTTGAATGGAACCCGGCTTCGATGCGCGTGCTGGAAAAGGCCGGCTATGTGTTTGAGGCTCGCATGCGCAAAGCGGCAACCAAGGAGGGACAGACGATTGACGAGTTCATCTACGCACTGGTGAAAGAAGAGTGAGGAAGCAGGAGGCAGGAAGCAGGAGGCAGGAGGCAGTTGGTGATCGTTACTGGCTGCTGATCGATAACAGAGTTTGCATGCTCTCCGAACTGCTTCCTGCCTCCTGCCTCCTGCTTCCTGTTAAAGGGTGGCGCGGATCAGACGGATGAAGCGAGCCAAAAGAGGATAAAGCAGATGGGGTGTTCTACCTTTCGCTCTTCATCCGTCCAATGCGCGCCACCTCAACAGCAGTGATAAGCGACAAGAGGAACTTCGCTGACGAGAGCTCGCCAGGATACAACGTGACTTCGTCTTGTCACTCGTCACTGGTCACTAAAACTGAAATGTGATGCCGGCCTGAACCGTCACCACGTCGGTGCGCGAGTGCAGCACGTCGAAAAACACATCGCCGTTTACGCGATGGATTGAGCCTTCCCGCAGATACTCGGCGCGCGAGCCGCGCAGGTAGCGCACACGCGTGTCGAGCAGCACCTCTAGCCGGCGCGGGTGCGGGTTCAGCCGTACGTGTACACCGCCGCCGAAGCCATAGCTCAGCGTCGAATCGCTCAGATTGGTCTCGGAAGGGTTGCTGTTCTCCGATTCAAGATTGATTGACGTTTGGGTGAACAGGTACTTGAAGCCGATCAAGCCCTCGGCGTAAGGCCGTACCGCGCCGTGGCGCGGCTCGGCGCGCACCAGCAGATGGGTCATAAAGATGTTGTTGCTGGTGGTGACATCAACGCGAACTTCGGGCACTTCGGGGAGCAACGCCAATTTGCGCGTCTCCGAGCCGTAGACGACGCCGCCCAGGTCAACGCCGACCAGGATCGGGCTCTGCCTGAGGCGCACAAGAAATTGGCCGCTCGCGCCATAGCCATTGTTTCTGACGTTGTCTTTGAACTCGCCGGTTGGGACGACGGTGAGGAAATCCACGCCCGCCTGAAACTCCTGTGCGCGGGCCGTGGTCACTTGTCCAAAGGCGATGAGGCAGAGCGCCGCAAGCAGCCAGCGCGCGGCGCGCCGGCGAAGGCCGGTGCGTTGTCGGGTTTGCATCCTGATTTGGTCGTCGTGCATGCGTTTATCTCTTTTCACCAATCGCCCCATAGCGGGTGGGGCGGTTGATCTAAAATTGACTGCCGAGCCGAGTCCTCCGTTGCTTCGCTTATCGCCCTACGCTAAAATGGGCGCGGCTTCAGGACTGCCAGCCGCGCCGGCAACGAGCAACGGACGCAAAATACTGCCGGCGCCGTCCGCATGTCCTCAGAAACCGCTCAAACTTTTCTCAATTAGATTTCTCAAGGCCCGAATGACCACCGAGCAGCCGCGGATTTATGAATTTGGCCGCTTCCGCCTCGACCGCGCTGAGCGCACGTTGCAGCGCGGCGGCGAGCCTGTGTCGCTGACGCCAAAGGTCTTCGGTATCTTGCTGGCGCTGGTCGAAAACAGCGGGCGCGTCGTCGGGAAAGACGAGCTGATGCGCCAGGTCTGGCCCGATAGCTTTGTCGAAGAAGGCAACCTGACACAGAACATTTCATTGCTGCGCAAGGCGCTCGGCGAAACCAGTGACGGCAAGCCCTTCATCGAGACGGTGGCGCGGCGCGGCTATCGCTTCGCCGCCAGCGTTCGCCAGTCCGCCGACGGCGAAGCCGCGCAAGCCGGCGCGAACGGTGATCTGACTGCGCGCCATGCCTTCGCGCCGCCACTGAGCACAGACGGCGCGGTGACCGACGTCACTTTGGATCGGACGACCGGCGACAACGGCGCGGCGGCGGTCGCGGTGGCTGCGCGCCCGGCTTACGTCTCGACCGCGACGGCAAGCGATGTTGGGTCAGTTGCTTCGTCAGTCGCGACGCGCCGCCGACTGATCACAGGCATCCGGGGTCGTCTCTTGCGGCAGCGCGTCGCGCTGCTCGCGGCGATTGTCTTGCTGGTGGCAGCGACGGTCGCCTTCATCTTTTTCCGAGCCAACCGCGCGACGAGCGGCAGCGGCAACATCGATTCGATTGCCGTGTTGCCATTTGTCGCCGACGCCGGGGATGCCGAGACCGAATTCCTCAACGACCGCCTGGCCGAGAATCTGATCAACAACCTGGCGCAACTGCCGAAGCTCCGCGTCGTGCCGCGCAGCCTGGCCTTTAATTACAAAGGCAACATGGCTGATCTGCAAAAGGTCGGGCGCGAGCTTGGCGCTCGCGCTGTCCTCACAGGGCGCATTCATCGGCAGGGTGACGCGCTCAGCATCCAGGCCGATCTGATTGACGTGGCGAACGTCTCGCAAATCTGGGGGCGGCATTATGACCGCAAGATCGCCGACCTCTTGCTGGTGCCGGAAGACATCTCGAAAGACATCTTCGAAAACCTGCGGCTGAAGCTCAGCGTCGAAGAGAAGAAGCAGCTCGAAGCCAGCCGCTATTACCTGCTTGGGCGCAACGCGCTGAACAAGCGCACGGCGGGCGGCTTGCAGCAGGGCCTCGAATATTTTCAGAAGGCCATTGACATAGATGCCGACGACGCGGCGGCTTATGCGGGACTGGCCGACTGTTACAACATGCTGGTCGTCTATGGCATTCGCATGCCGAAAGACGCCTTCCCGCTGGCGCAGGAGGCGGCGCTGAAAGCCCTGGAGCTGGACGACAACCTCGCCGAAGCGCACACCTCGCTGGCCTTCATCAAGCACCGCTGGAACTGGGAGCGCCAGGACGCCGAGCGCGAATTCCTGCGCGCCATCAAAGACAAGCCGGCGTATGGGCCGGCGCACCAGTGGTACAGCTCTTACCTGGTAGCGGTCGGGCGCACGGACGAAGCGATTGCCGAAGCCCGGCGCGCCGCCGAGCTTGATCCGCTGTCGTTCAGCACGGGCATTCATCTGGGTTGGATCTACTACATGGCGGGGCGCTACGACGAAGCCATCGCTCACTGCCTGAAGCTGCTCGCCGTTGACCCGGGCTTCTTTCCCGTCTATCGCTATCTCGGATTGAGCTACGAGCAGAAGGGCATGTACAAAGAGGCCATCGCGGCGTTTGATCGCGGCATCAAGCTGTCGGGCAGCCCGCTGCTGGTGGCGTTGATCGGCCACGCGTATGCCGTTGCCGGCAACCGCAAGGAGGCCGAGCGAGTATTAGACGAGCTGCAAGAGATGTCCGGGCAGCGTTACGTTTCGCCCTGCACGGTGGCGGCGATCTACGCCGGCTTGCGCGACAGCGAGCGGACGTTCGAGTGGCTGGAAAAAGCCATCGCCGAGCGCGACATCTGGTTGATGAACCTGCGCGTTGATCCGGTGTTTAAAGAGATGCGCGGCGACCGCCGCTTCAAAGCCATCCTCCTGCGCCTCGGCCTCATCCCCTGAGCAGAGGCTCGCCGCTGCCGCTCGCTCTGGAATTCTCCGGCAATTAGAAATTTGCATAAATCAGAGCGGAGCCGCCGGGAATCCGAGTAGAGCCCCGCCACAAGACCGTAGCCCCACGTTGCGCGATGTTCGCTTCTCTTCGGCTGTTCCTCCCCTGTTACCGAAGGCACGACTGGCGTTTGTGACACAATCCGGAGAGGAATCTATCGATGCCTAGACTATCCAATCACGCCGCTAGAACGGCTATGGTCGCCGCGCGCATTGAGCCGTCGCGCCGGCCCGCGGGATCGCGTCTCTTTCAGCGCGGCGCGCCGCCGACGACCACGGGACAGTTGTTGCTGGAAGTGGCGCGCTTCGCCGCCGAGAATATGGCCTTTACAGAGCAGGGAGATGCAGAGGCAGCCGCCCGCGCCCGTGATCACCTGGTGCAGATCAGAGAGCTTGTCACCCGCAGGCTTGCCGAATTGCCGGCGTCACCCTGTGACGCCGACGGAGAGGCACTGTGAAGCGAATCGGTTGCCCTTCAGCGCGTCGCGCCGGCTGATCGCGGCACGCGACGGTCATGTTCTTGCAGAAGCTGATTGACAGTGGGCACCAGCAGATCGAGGTCTTCCGGCTTGTGCAGAATGCGGGCCGCTCCAGCCTGCGCGGCGACCGTCAGGTACTTATGCTCGAAAGCCGACATGGCGACGACCGGCACAAAATCATAATTCGCCACTCGCCTGATCTTATGGATGAACTCCAGGCCGGTCATGCCCGGCAACATCAAATCGGTGATGATCAGATCGATGCGATGTTTCTGTAACAGGTCAAACGCCACCGCGCAGGTCTCGGCGCGATAGACCGTATAGCCCTCATGCTCCAGCAGCAGGCTGACGATATCGAGAATGTCGGGGGTGTCCTCTACAACCAAGATGGCCATTTGCTTCATATCACAGCGCCTCCAGGCGCTTACCCCGATTTGAACAAACGGTGTGCCGAGAGTCCTACGGGCTCATGAATCCGAGCGAGTGCCCATCCAGGTGGCAAAACGCAACCTTTTGCCGATTCAATTTTCTCTGCCTGCCCCGGCTCCGTACACCCTGCCGCGAAAAAGCACCGAAACCGAACAAAGGTTGTCAGCCTGAAACGCTGGCTTTCGCGTTCAGTCACTCTGACTCGGCGCATTAACTGATTTATTGACAAGCGCTAGGGCGTGCGGGATAATCGGAGCCTGCGAGCCAAACCCGTTTAGTCCCCGCAGATGATCTTCTTGACTTGAACTTGAACTTTTGGAGGCGATAAGTGGAAAAGGAGCGTGAGATTCGGCTGCGTCAACGAATCGAAGAACTCGTGCGGTCGCGCGTCGGCACACTGGAACAAGACATCAGCCGCTTGCAGCGCGAAATCAACCAGTCGTTTACGCAGTTGTTGGAACGCACAGACACGGCGGCAAACATGCCGGAAGGCGACGAGTCGCTGGCGCAAATTGCTGCCGACGTCACGGCTCAGGTTGATCAAGCTACCGCCGAGAGCGTGAGGCTTGGCGCCGATATCGCCCTGCTCAGAGACTCGGTCGCTGAGCTGAACGAGCAGCACACCCAGGCCGAAGTTCTCAATGCTCTGGTGGCGCGCGCCGCCAACTTTGCGCCGCGCGTTGTGCTGTTTGTCGTTAAAGGCACGAATGCCCTGGCGTGGGCAGCGCGCGGGCTCGACGACACCATCGGCAATCAATCGATTCGCGGACTGACGGTTTCTCTGCAATCCGATACCGTGCTGCGCGGCGCGCTCAACGCCCAGCAGACTTTCTACGGCTCGCCCGACCAGCAAGGCGAAAACGCACTCATCTTCAGCCGGCTCGGCAATCTTCGTCCACAGCGCGTGCTCGGCGTGCCGCTCAAGGTGCGCGGCAAAGCGGCGGCCATCATCTTCGCCGACTCGGCAGATCGCGGCGCTGCGGCCATCAACGTCGAAGCGATTGAATTGCTAGTCAACACCGCCGGCATGGTCGTCGAGCTGGTGTCGTTGCGCGCCCGCATGGCCGAAGGCGCGTCCGCTGCCCGGCCCGCAGCACAAGCGCCAGCCGCGCAAGCACCAGCCGCGCAAGCGCCAGCCGCACCGACGGAGCAAGCGCCACCCGCAAGACCTGTCGAGCCGCCAGCTCCACCGCCCGCGCCGCCGGTCATTGCACAGCCTGCGCCGCCTGCGCCGCCGGCTCCTGACCGTCCAGAGCCGCCGCCGCCTGCACCTGATCGCCAGTTCCAGACGTTTAGCGTGCCCGAACCGGCGCCGACCGCGCCAAGCTTCTTTGTGCCGACCGTCGAGCCGCCGCCGGAACCCCGTAACGTTCCGCCACCGCCCGAGCCATCGGCTGATTTCTGGGGGGCGCGCCCAAGCGGTTCATTGAATGCGCCACCGGTCGCGCCGCGCCCACCTGAGCCGCCGCCGTCGCCCGCGCGCAGCGCCACCGATATCAGCGACGAAGAGAAAGCGCACAACGACGCGCGCCGCTTCGCCCGCTTGCTGGTCAGTGAGATCAAGCTCTACAACGAGCAGAAAGTCGCCGAAGGCCGCCGCAACAACGACCTCTACGACCGGCTCAAGGAAGACATTGACCGCAGCCGGCAGATGTATGAGAAGCGCGTCACGCCGAGCGTCGCCGCGAAATTCGATTACTTCTATGACGAGCTGGTCAACACCCTGGCCGAAGGCGACGCCGCCCGGCTCGGCTCGGATCATCCCGGCCCGTCGGTGGCGGTTTAGTAAGCAGGAGGCAGGAAGCAGGAAGCAGTCCAGAGGACATGCAAACGCTCTTGACGATCAGCCGCAAGTAACGATCAACGACTGCCTCCTGCTTCCTGCCTCCTGCCTCCTGATTTTTCTTGCCGCAGCAAACCGCCTGATTGATAATCATCATCAGCCCCATGCCGATGTCGGAATCGCCTGATCATTTGATGGAGAGAGGTGTTTTATGTTGTACCTGATCCGTCGTGCGCGCCGACCGTTTGCGGTCATCAACCGGCGCTTGCTTGCGACCGCCTTGCCGCTCTTGCTGGTGGTGAGCCTCACCACGCCACTGACCGTTTCATGTCAGCGCAAGTCATCAAGCGGGGATCGCGGCATCGCCGAACTGAGCGCGCTAGTTGAAAGCAATCAGGGTCGGCCCGCGCCCGCCGACTTGCAGCGCATCGAATCGGCTTACTCGCGCAGCCGCGCGGCGGCGCTGGCGCGCTTTCTCCGCGGTTATCTTTATTACACTTCGCAGAACTATGCCGCGGCGGTCGAAGCCCTCGATGCCCGCGCCATTGATGAGGCGACGGCCATTGGCGATTACGCGCTCTTTTATCGCGCCGAAAGCGAAGCCGCGAGCGATGCCCGCAGCCAGGCGCGGCGCGATTTCAGTAGCCTCTATTCAAAGTATCCCGACTCGCTGAAGGCTCACGCCGCTCGCTTGCGCGCCGCCGATATGGCCGTGGCGCTGGGTGACCCGGAGAGCGCCCGCCGCGAAGTCTCGCGCATGGCCGAAGCCGATGACCCGGACGCCGTCTACATCGCGGCGCAGGCTGCCGAGTTGACCGGCAAGACCGACGATGCGATTAAGCTCTACCGTAAGATTTATTACGAACTGGCGGCGACCCGCGCCAGCGTCCAGGCCGAGCAGCGGCTGGCGGCGCTGGGCGCGGCGGTCAAAGATCATCCGGGCACGCTCGACGAAGAGCGGGCGCGTGCCGATGCGCTGCTGGAATCGAAGCAGTTCAACGAGGCGGCGCAGGCTTACACCAACCTGTTGACGCGCTTCCCCGAAGCCGCCTCCAATGATGCGATTCAATTGCATCTTGGCAAGAGCCTGTTAGGTGCGCGGCAAACGGCGCAGGCGGTCACGCCGCTAGCGCGCGTCAGCGAAGCCAACGCCGAGTTGAAAGCCGAAGCGTTGTTTAATCAAGCCGAAGCCTTGCGGCGCTCGAACCGCGCCGCGGAATCCGGCGTCATCGTTGACCGCTTGTTGAAGCAGAACGGCAAGAGTCGGTGGGCGCAGGACGCGCTCTACAACCTGGCGCGCGACCTCGACAAGGCCGACCACGACGCTGAGGCGATGACACGTTACCGGCAGATCGTCGCTTTGTACCCGAAATCACAATATGCCGCTGAAGCCTCGTACAACCTCGGCTGGTACGCTTACCGAATGAAGCAGTACGCGGACGCGGCGCGGTTGCTTGAGCAGCATCTCGCAAGCTACCGCTATCCCGACTCCAAGTTTATCGGCGAAGCCGGTTTCTGGGGCGCAAAGTCCGAAGAGCGCCTGGGCAATCCGGGGCGCGCGCTGGCGCTCTACGACCTGGTCAACCAGCGTTACCGTTATGGCTATCACGGTTACCTCGCGGGCATGCGCGCCGCCAAGCTGCGCGCCGCCGATCCGTCGCTTAAAGCCGAAGCCATAAAATCGGGCAGCGACCTTGAGCGCATTCGGCAGAATGTCACCTATGTCGAGAAGATCGAAGAGACCGCCGATGGCTCGGAGAAAGCGTTCTTAGCCAGGGCCGACGACTTTGAAGTCATCGGGCTGGGTGAGCTGGCGATCAAGGAGCTGAACACGGCGCAGGAACACGCGCCCACTTCGCCGCGGATCAATCTGCGTATCGCGCAATACTACGCGCGGCGCGGCGAAAATTTTCAGGCGACCCTGATGCTGCGGCGCGGCTACCCTGACATTTACTCGTACCAGGAAGCGGACGTGCCGCGCGAGGCGTGGGAAATCATGTTTCCGCTCATCGCCTGGACGACCATCAAGCAGGAAGCCAAACGTTATGGCATCGATCCTTACATGGCCGCGGGGCTGATCCGTCAGGAGAGCGTCTTTAACCCGATGGCCATCTCGCGGGTCGGGGCGCGTGGCCTGATGCAAGTGATGCCGGCGACCGGCCAGCTGATTTCGCGCAAGCAGGGAGGCGGCTCGATCACGGCGGCGGATTTATATAATCCGGCGATCAACGTCAAGCTCGGCATGAATTACCTGGCGCAGATGCTCGGCCAGTTTGGCAGGATCGAATATGCGGCGGCGGCCTACAACGCCGGGCCGGGGCGCGCGCAACGCTGGCTCGCCGAGCGCGGCGGCCTCGACATCGAAGAATGGATCGAGACGATTCCTTTCACCGAAACGCGCGGCTATGTCCAGGGCGTGCTGCGTTACGCGGCAAACTACCGCAGGTTCTATAAAGAGTAGTATGATGAGCTTATGCGAACTCAGGCATGGATTGAAGAACGCATAAGCGGAAAGCGATTGAACACAGAGGCACAGAGGCACAGAGGAAGCACGGAGCGCGCTCTGTGTCTCTGTATCTCTGTGCCTCTGTGTTCGTCTTTACTGAATCGCGCCGCCGCCATCTGCGGCGTGCTCGCGCTCACCTTCGCCGTGGCCATAGCCTATCAGCCGACGGCGCAACGGGCGCGCAAATCGTCTCCCGCAACAACTCCTTCAGCCCAGGCGACCGGCGCGCTGAAAGTCATCACCGGTCAGGCGGGCTCGGTCGTCTTCATCAACAACGTGCGCCACGGCGCGACCAACGATAAAGGCGAGCTTGATCTGCCGCGGGTGCGCGCCGGCTCGTTCCCTGTGCGTGTGCGCTCGGTCGGCTTTGCGGACTGGACCGGCTCAGTCGTCGTCGCCGCCAATTCATCGCGCACCTTGAAGGTCACGCAATCGCCTATCGCAGATGAGGCGGCGCTGCATTATCAGAAAGGTGACGCGCTGCGCGAGCGCGGCAAGAACCAAGAAGCCGTCGAAGAGTACCGGCAAGCCCTGGCGCTTCGCGCGAACTTTACCGAAGCGCGCATCGCCATGGCGCGCAGCCTGATTGCGCTGCAAGATTTTCAGGGAGCCGAGGCGCAAACCACGGCGGCGCTCAAAGTCGCGGGCCGCACGCTCGCCGAGGCGCAGACCGTGCTCGCCAACATGCGCCGCCATCAGGGGCTCATCGAAGAATCAATCGTTGAGTACAGGAAAGCCATTCGCCTGGCGCAGGGCAATGCGTTTGAGGCGCACATCGGCCTGGCCATCGCGCTCAACGAGATGAACGACCCGAAATTGATTGACGAGATTGCCCGCGAGTATCGCATCGGGATCATTCAAGATATGGAGACCGAGCCGGTGCTTTATTATCAGCTCGGCGAGATACTGGAGAAAGCCGGGCGCAACAAAGAGGCGATTGCCGCCTATCGCAATTACTTGCGGCTCGACCCCGAAGGCGAATATGCTTCCGCGGCTGAATCGATCATCGATAGATTGAAAGACGAGAACAACGACCAGCAATGAGCAAACAGATCATTTCTCATAAAGCCGAGCAGTTCACCGAATCGGTCATTCGCGAGATGACCCGGCAAGCGCACCTCTACGGCGCCATCAACCTGTCACAGGGCTTCCCCGATTTTGCCGCGCCCGAAGAGATCAAGCTCGCCGCCTGCGACGCCATCATGGCCGACATCAATCAATACGCCATCACCTGGGGCGCGAAAAATTTTCGCAACGCCATTGCCGAAAAGGCGGCATGGTATCTCGGCATGGAGATAGACCCTGAGCGCGAAGTCTGCGTCACCTGCGGCTCGACCGAGGCGATGATGGCGGCGATGATGGCGATCATCAACCCCGGCGACGAGGTGATCGTCTTCGAGCCGTTTTACGAGAACTACGGCCCGGACGCGATTCTGTCGGGAGCAACGCCGCGCTACGTGACGCTCTATGCCCCCGACTGGCATTTCGATGAAACGGAGCTCGCCGCCGCTTTCAACGATCATACGAAAGCCATCATCATCAACACGCCGAACAACCCGACCGGCAAGGTTTTCAGCCGCGAAGAGATGCAGGTTATTGCCGGGCTTTGCCAGAAATGGAATGTCATCGCCATCACCGACGAAATCTACGAGCACATTCTCTTCAACGGCAAGCAGCACGTGGCGCTCGCGACGCTCGACGGCATGCGCGACCGGACGATCACCATCAATGGTTTGTCGAAGACCTACTCGGTAACCGGCTGGCGGGTCGGCTACACGATTGCGCCGCCCGAGATCACGCTGGCGATTCGTAAGGTGCATGACTTTTTGACGGTCGGCGCGGCGGCGCCTTTGCAGGAAGCCGGCGCGCATGCGCTACGGTTGCCGCGCTCATATTACGACAAGCTGCAAGCGAGCTACGACGAAAAGCGTCAGCGCCTACTCGCGGTGCTGAAAGAGGTTGGCTTTCGCTGCTACGACCCGGACGGCGCCTATTACGTGATGACCGACATCAGCGCCTTCGGCTACGACGACGATGTCGCGTTTGCGAAATTCCTGGTGAAAGAGATTGGCGTCGCGGTCGTTCCCGGCAGCAGCTTTTACCACGAGCCGCAGCTTGGCCGGCATCAGGTGCGCTTCACCTTCTGCAAGAGAGAAGAAACGCTCGCGGCTGCCGAAGAGCGCCTGCAAAAACTCAAGACATTGACGCCCTAAGGCTCCTCCGACGCCTGCGATTGATTGATCCGCATCCAGGATAAGTCTAACTATCTCTCTGTTTACGCCCGCCTTTGTAATCCCGAGCATTTTGGTCGGGAAAAACTTGACTTTATCAGTCGGGTATATAGAATAAGGATGAAGTTTCAAGCGAGGCCCGGAGATGCAGATTTCGACGAAAGGCAAATATGCGGTGCGCGCGATGCTCGACATTGCGCAGAACTCCAACGGCGGGCCGGTGGCGCTTGGGGCGATCTCGAAGCGCGAAGGCATCTCGCTGTTGTTTCTCGAACAGATCTTCCAGCCGTTGCGCAAAGGCAACATCGTCAACAGCATTCGCGGGCCGCATGGCGGTTACGTGCTGGCGCGCGACGCCGGCGAGATTACCATCGGCGAGATTGTGCGTTTGATCGAGCCGCCGCTTTACACCAGTTCTTGTTTCAGCAATGACGGCTCGGTTGACAATTGCCGCATCTCTGATTCCTGTATCGGCGGCGCGATCTGGAAGCAACTGACCGAGCACGTCGATAATTTTCTGGATTCGATCACGCTCGCTGACCTGGCCAACAAGTCGAAGCCCGAAGTGGTTTACGGTTTGCGCATCAAGTCGCAGCGCATTCTGGAGCAGGCCCGCGGCGATAAGCCATCGCCTGAGGCGAAAGCGGAAGAGCTAGCGGAAACCGCGGAAGTGGCTTGAGCGAGGCTGCGGAAACTTCAACCGAGTTTGTAAGGAGAGAATATGGCGCTGAAGCTCCCGATTTATATGGACTATCATGCGACGACGCCGGTTGACCCGCGCGTCTTCGAGGCGATGCGTCCCTACTTCACTGAAATCTTCGGCAACGCCGCGAGCCGCAATCATGAATTCGGCTGGCAGGCCGAAGAGGCGGTCGAAAACGCCCGCAAGCAGGTTGCCGACCTGATCGGCGCGACCTCGAAAGAGATTGTCTTCACCAGCGGCGCGACCGAATCCGACAACCTGGCGATCAAAGGCGTCGCCGATATGTATTACGAGCGCGGCGACCACATCATCACCGTGGTCACCGAGCATAAGGCGGTCTTAGACACCTGCAAGAAGCTTGAGAAGCGTGGCTTCAAAGTGACCTATCTGCCGGTTGCGAGCGACGGCTTGATTTCGCCCGATGATGTGAAGCGCGCCCTCACCGACAAGACGATTCTGGTTTCGGTGATGCACGCCAACAACGAGATCGGCGTCCTTCAGCCGATTGCCGAGATCGGCAAAGTCTGCAAAGAGCGCGGCGTGTTGTTCCACACCGACGCGACGCAGTCGGTCGGCAAGGTGCCGTTCAACGTCAACGAGATGAACGTTGATCTGGTTTCCGTCAGCGCCCACAAGATGTATGGGCCGAAAGGCGTCGGGGCGCTCTATGTGCGCCGGCGCAACCCGCGCGTGATGCTGGCGCCGATGGTGGATGGCGGCGGTCACGAGCGCGGCATGCGCAGCGGCACGTTGAACGTCACAGGCATTGTTGGCCTCGGCAAAGCCGCCGAGATCGCCAGAACGGATATGGAAAGCGACAGCGCGCGCATTCTTGGTCTGCGCGAGAAGCTGCGGCGCGGTCTTATGGACGAGCTTCCCGATGTCTACGTCAACGGCAGCATGGAACATCGCCTGCCGGGCAACCTGAACATCTCGTTCGCCTACGTCGAAGGCGAATCGTTGCTGATGGGCATCAACGACATCGCTGTTTCTTCGGGGTCGGCTTGCACGTCGGCGAGCCTGGAGCCGAGCTACGTGCTCAAGGCGCTGGGCGTCGGCGAAGAACTGGCGCATAGCTCGATTCGCTTCGGGCTTGGCCGCTTCAACACCGAAGAGGAAGTCGATTACACGATTAACCGCGTCAATGAAGCGGTCAACCGACTGCGCGAGCTGTCACCGCTGTGGGAGATGGTGCAGGAAGGCGTTGACCTCAGCAAAGTGCAGTGGGCCGGCGAGTAGCTTCGTGCGCCGGTGAACAAAAGTTTGAACGTTTGACCGAATGCGACTGACAGGAGAGGAAAAGCGAAATGGCTTATTCAGATAAAGTGATTGACCACTACAACAACCCGCGCAACGTCGGCAGCCTCGACAAGAAAGACCCCAACGTCGGCACAGGGCTGGTCGGCGCGCCGGAGTGCGGCGACGTGATGAAGCTGCAAATCAAGATCAACCCGGAGACGCAGATCATCGAGGATGCCAAGTTCAAGACCTTCGGCTGCGGCTCGGCCATCGCCAGCTCAAGCCTGGCGACCGAGTGGGTCAAGGGCCGTTCGGTCGACGAGGCGCTGACGATCAAGAATACCGAGATCGTTAAAGAGCTGAACCTGCCGCCGGTCAAGATTCACTGCTCGGTGCTTGCGGAAGACGCCATCAAAGCGGCCATCCGTGACTACAAAGAGAAAGCCGGCAGTAATGAAGAACAGCGCGAAGAAGTCACCGCTGGTGCGTAAGCGATGGTGCGCGTCGTCTGCGGGCGGCGCGATGAAAGAGGGATGTGAAGGTGCTTCAACTGACGGAACAAGCGGCGGCGCGGATTCGTGAGATCATGCGCGATAACGGCTTGACGGAAGGCGGCCTGCGCGTCGGCGTGCAGGGCGGCGGCTGTTCCGGCCTGAGCTACAACCTGGCGCTCGACACCGAGCAGCGCCCCGGGGATCGCGTCTTCGAGCATGACGGCGTCAAAGTCTTTGTTGACATGAAGAGCTTGCTTTATCTGAATGGCGCGACGCTCGACTGGAAAGACGAAGGCTTGATGCAGCGCGGCTTCACATTCATCAACCCGAACTCTTCGGGCGACTGTGGCTGCGGCGAATCGTTCGCGGTCTAGCCCATCGCCCGATGTTGCGCGACCTTTGCCGCCTCGGCTTTATCACCTGAAGCGTGGATTGAAACGGAATTCAGCAGAGCTTGATGGTTGGGTGCGCGAGGGCTCAACCATTATTTTTTTGATCGAGAGCTAACATGGCCGAAGCTAGCACCAGCGAAGTCACGTCGCGCGCCTGTCCGCATTGCGGGGCGGCGTCTGATGGCGCGCATTTCTGCGCCGCCTGTGGCGGTGTTCTGCCGCTCGCCGCCGACCTGGATTATTTCGCTTTCTTCGGCCTACCGCGCAAGCTCGGCCTCGATGAAACAGAGCTGGAGAAGAATTTCTACGCGCTCAGCCGCCAGCTTCATCCCGATTACTTTATGAACGCCTCGGACGCCGAGCGCCAGGCCAGTGTCGAGCGCGCCTCGCGGCTCAACGACGCCTACCGCACACTGCGCGACCGCACGGCGCGGGCGCAGTACCTGCTCAGGCTTGCCGGCTACAAGGAAGCCGAAAAGCAAGCGCCGCCCGACCTGCTCGAAGAGGTCTTCGAGCTGAATATGCAGATCGAAGAGATGAAGGCCGCAAAGAAAATGGGCGACGCCGACGAAGTCGAACAGGCGCGCGCGGCGCTCGACGCAGCGCTCAGCGGGTTGAAAGATAAATTGAGTGACATTGACGCGCGACTCTTCGCGCTGTTCGCGGATTGGGATGCAGCGGTTGATCGCGATGCCGACGAAGCGGCGCGCAAATCGGTGCTCGACCGCATGAGCCAGTTGCTGTCGCACCGCTCGTACGTTCGCAATCTCGTTCGCGACATCAGAGAGGAATTGTAACGAATGCCACTGATTGAATTAAGTCTAACTGGTCGCCCGAAATCGAGCCGCGTGGTCGGCATCGATCTGGGCACCACCAACAGCCTGGTCGCTTACATGAGCGAAAGCGGCCCGCAGGTGATCCGCGACCCGGAAGGCAACGCGCTGGTGCCTTCGATTGTTTACTACGACAACGCCGAGAAGCGTCTGCTGGTCGGCGAAGAAGCGCGCGAGCGGCTGATCACCGAGCCCCGCAAAGCCATCTATTCCGTGAAGCGATTCATGGGCAAAGGCAGCGCAGATGTGCAGGAAGACCTGGCGCTCGTGCCGTTTGAAATTGCCGCGGGAAGCCAACAGGTGATCCGTTTTCAGATGGGCGACCGCCAGTTTACGCCGCCTGAAATTTCCGCCTTCGTGCTGCGCGATCTGAAAGAGCGCGCCTCGACATTCTTTGGCGAAGAGGTGACGCAGGCGGTGATCACTGTGCCGGCTTACTTCAACGATGCCCAGCGTCAGGCGACCAAAGATGCGGGCCACCTGGCAGGGCTTGAAGTGCTGCGTATCGTCAACGAGCCGACGGCGGCCTCGTTGGCCTACGGCATAGACAAGCGCGACGAAGCGCGCATCGCGGTTTATGATCTCGGCGGCGGCACCTTTGACATCTCGATCCTGCGGCTGCGCGAAGGCATCTTTGAAGTGCTGGCGACCAACGGCGACACGCATCTGGGCGGCGACGACATCGATAATCGCTTGATCGCGCTGGTGCTAGACGAAATCAAATCACAAACCGACAAAGACCTGAGCCGCGACCACGCCGCATTTCAGGCGATTCGCAAAGCGGTCATTGCCGCCAAGCACGAGCTTTCAAAAAGCGACCGCGCGCAGATCGCGATTAACCTGGCAGAGCGCGGCGTCGCTTATCACCGTGAGTTGACGCGTGACGAGTTCGAGCAGTTGATCGTTGATTTAATCGAGCGCACGCTCGGCCCATGCAAGCAGGCGCTTAAAGACGCCGACCTTGACCCCGAGCAGATTGACGAGGTCGTAATGGTTGGCGGCTCGACGCGCATTCCGCTGGTGCGCCATCGCGTTGAAGCGTTGTTCAAGCGGCGGGCGCATACAGAGCTTAACCCCGACGAAGTGGTGGCGCTCGGCGCGGCGATTCAAGCTGACATCCTCTCCGGCGGTCGCCGCGACCTGTTGCTGTTGGATGTCACACCGCTCAGCCTGGGCATCGAAACCATGGGCGGCGTGGTCGCCAAGATCATCAATCGCAACTCGACCATCCCGGCATCGGCTGCCGAGATGTTCACGACCTGGGTGGATAACCAGACCGGCATCGATGTTCATGTGCTGCAAGGCGAGCGCGAGATGGCCGATGATTGTCGCAGCCTGGCGAAGTTCACGCTCAAGGGCATCTCGCCGCAACCCGCCGGCTTGCCGCGCATCGAAGTGCGTTTCTTGATCGATGCCAACGGCATTCTTACCGTGAACGCTACGGACGTGCGCACAGGTCAGCAGCAGTCGGTCGAGGTCAAGCCGTCTTATGGCCTGAACGACGAGCAGATCGAAAAGATGTTGATGGATTCGATGGAGTTCGCCGAAGAAGACATGCGCAAGCGCCAACTGGTCGAAGCGCGCACCGAAGCCGATACCGTGCTGCGCGCTTCAGAGAAAGCGCTCGCCGAGCGCGGCGAGCTGGTCGGGGAAGAGGAGCGCGAGCAGATTCGCCGGGCGATTGGCGAATTGCGCGAAGCCGTCGCCGGCGAAGATCATCGCTTGATCCGCGCGCGCATTAAACAGCTCGACGAGGCGGCGCATCACCTGGCCGAATTGATTATGGATAGCGCCCTGCTTGCGGCGTTGAAAGATCGCAAGGCATCCGAGGTGGCGGAAGGCTGAATTATGGAAGCAAAAGAAGCAACCGGCAGCGCCGTGATCGATGAACGGCCGGAGGCCGCACAAAAAGTGTATCAGGTTACATTCTTGCGCAAAGGCGAAGCGCCGGTGACGGTCGAATACCAGCCGGGCGTGACGCCGTACCACGAACACGGCAGGGAAGGCTCGCTGCTCGACATCGCGCTCAACTATGGCATCGATCTTGAGCACTCGTGCGGCGGCAACTGCGCCTGCACGACCTGTCACGTCATCGTCAAACAGGGCGAAGCGAACCTGACAGAGATGGACGAGGACGAAGAAGACCGCGTCTACATGGCCGACAGCGTCACCCTGCATTCGCGGCTCGGCTGTCAGGCGGTCGTCCGCGGCGATGTGACGGTCGAGATCGCTGATTGAGTTGACGATTGGCGGTTTATGAAAGGGAGGCCCAATGGCGGAAGTGGACTGGACGGACGTCGAAGAGATCGGCATACGACTGCTGGAAGCGCACCCGGACGTTGACCCGTTGAGTGTGCGCTTCACAGACCTCTATCACTGGGTGCTGGCGCTCGACGGCTTCACCGGTGACCCGAAAGGCTCGAACGAAAAGAAGCTCGAAGCCATCCAGATGGCCTGGTACGACGAGTGGCAGGAAGAGCATGGGTAGTTGTCAGTTGCCGGTTGCCGGACACGGTGCCCTGCGGACAACTGATAACTGACAACTGGCAACTGGCAACTGGCAACTGGCAACTGCGATGAGGGTTTACTTAGACAACAGCGCGACGACCGCCGTCTTGCCCGAAGTCATCGAGGCGATGTTGCCTTGCTTCAGTGAAGTCTATGGCAACGCGCAATCGGTGCATGGCTTCGGCCAGCGCGCCAAGGCAATCGTCGAGCGCGCCCGCCGCGAGGTTGCGGCGCTGATCAACGCGGCGCCCGGCGAAATCGTTTTTGTCGGCGGCGGCACCGAAGCCGATAATCTCGCCATTCGCGGCATCGCCGCGGCGCACGACGACGGTCATCTCATCACCACGCAGATTGAACACCCGGCGGTGCTTGCCACCTGTCAGGCCCTCGAACAGACAGGCGCGAGAGTGACTTATCTTCCGGTGCGAGCTAACGGCATCGTCTGCGTAGATGATCTGCGCGCTGCTATCACTGACGACACGACACTGATCTCCGTGATGCACGCCAATAACGAAACCGGGGCGATTCAACCTCTCGAAGCCATCGCCGCCATCGTCCGTGATCGCCGCGAGCGCGGGCAGAAGCATCTCTACCTGCACACCGACGCGGTGCAAGCGGTCGGCAAGATTCCGGTTGATGTGAAACGGCTCGGCGTTGATCTGCTGTCGCTGTCGGGGCACAAGATTCATGGGCCGAAAGGCGTTGGCGCGCTGTTCATCAAGAAAGGCGTGCGCCTGGCAAAGCAGATGACCGGCGGGCATCACGAGCGCGACCGCCGCGCCGGCACAGAGAATGTCGCCGGCATTGTCGGCCTGGGCCGCGCCGCCGAGCTCGCGCGCTTGCATCTGGACGAGCGCGGCGAGCGGATGCGCGAATTGCGAAATGATTTCGAGCAAGCAGTGATGGCGCGCATCAATGGTGTTCAGGTGAACGGCGACGCGCAGCAGCGAGTGCCGAACATATCGAACCTGAGCTTCGCCGGGGTTGACGGCGAGAGCTTGCTGATCGCGCTTGATTTGCAGGGCATCGCCGTGTCTACCGGCTCGGCGTGCGCTTCTGGATCATTAGAGCCGAGCCATGTGCTGACGGCGATGGGCCTTGAGCGCGAGCAGGTGCGCGGCAGCTTGCGCGTCAGCCTGAGCGCGCTGACTTCGCGCCAGGAGATCGATACGGCGCTGGCCGCGCTCGAAGAGATCGTCGCTCGCTTGCGCGAGATGCGCCCAGACGAAGAAGCGACGGGCATGGAATCCGGCCTTTCGCGGTTTTCCCCTTCACAATAATTATGTACACGCCGCAGGTGGCCGAGCACATCGCCAATCCGCGCAACGTCGGCGAGCTTGAGCATCCTTCAGGCATCGGCGATGTGACGAATCAAGTCTGCATGGATCGCATACGGCTGACGGTGCGCCTGGACGGAGACCGTGTGAGCGAGGCGCGCGTCAAAGCCTCGGGGTGCCCGCCGACGATTGCCGCGGCTTCGGTGCTGACAGAGTTGATCATTGGCCGGGCGCTCGTCGAGATTGAAGCGATGACGAAGCAAGATGTCGCCGATGCGCTCGGCCGCTTGCCGGTCGCCAAACAGCATTGCGCCAGCCTGGCCATCGAAGCCTTACGCGCCGCGCTCGCGGATGCGCGCCGCTGAAATCGCGTCTTTGGATTGTTGCATTGAAGCGAGCCGGTGATGGCCTACGGTCAGGCGTTTGCCATCACCGAGCCGCACGACGGGCAGAAGATTTCGTCGTTTTCGATCATCATGCCGCAGTCGTCGCAGAGCCCCGCCAGGGCGATGGCGGTTTCGGCATTCGCCGCCACCTGTTCAAGCAGCCCGCCGCAGTGAATACAGAACAACTCGCCGCTGTCGGATAGCTGGCCGCAATCACCACAGGTGTTCTTTGCGGCGCTTGCGGTTTTCGCGGCCACAAAGCCTTCGAGCGCGCCGGTGATTCGGATGACATCTTCTGATGGTGAAAGCACGCCGCTGTTCGCTGGCGGCGGTGTCTCAACGGCGACGGGGGGCGTCTGTGCGGACGGCTGCGCATGCGGCGCGGTCGCAGGTCGAGCTTCAAAGCGGTGATCGGTTGGCTGAGCTTCGGACGAAAGACTAAAGAAATCGGCCAGCTCGTCGTACAGGTCAAGGCCGCCGGTGAATCCGGTCGGCTGGCGTTCTGCATTCGCCTCGGCCCGCAGATGGAGTAGTTCGCCTGTAGGTGATTTCATAGAAAGCTATCCAGCTTGGGTGACTACTCGGAGGCAGAGCGATTGCATTCTACAACAGGGCCGGGGGCGATTCTACAGTAATTGTTGCGGGCGGCGCGCGGGTGATAACATCCTTGGCCATGCCCGGCGAACGTGAAATCATCGCCCGCTTACGCGCCCGCGCGCGCGCCGCCGCGGGCGTTAGCCTCGGCATCGGCGACGACGCGGCGGTCTTGCAGATCGGCGGCGCGCACGAGCTGTTAGCCTGTTCCGACTTGCTGGCCGAAGGCGTCCATTTCCGCCGTGACTGGTCGCCGCCGCGACTGTTGGGACAGAAGGCGCTGGCGGTGACTCTGAGCGACATCGCGGCCATGGGCGGCGCGGCGCGTTACGCGATGGTGAGCATCGCGCTGCCCTCCACGCTATCGCCCTTGTTCATCGAAGCGCTATTCGATGGCCTGATGGCTTATGCGGAACAGAGCGGCGTGGCGATCATCGGCGGCGACACCTCAAGCTCGGTTGATTCACTCTTCATTGATACGATTGCGCTCGGCGAGTGCGGCATAGGGCGAGCCGTCCGTCGGAGCGGCGCGCAAGCCGGCGATCTCATTTATGTGACCGGCGCGCTTGGCGCGTCAATAGCAGGGCTGTTGCTACTGGAGCGCGGCCATCGCCTGACAGATGATGCTGCCGATGACGAAGGCGATATGAGTGCGGCGCGCGCCGCAGCTATGCTGAAACATCTCGGCCCCGCGCCGCAGCTCGCGCTAGGCCGCATGCTCGGCGAGCGCGGATTGGCGACGGCGATGATTGACGTCAGCGATGGCCTTAGCACAGACCTCGCGCATATTCTCGACGAAAGCGGTTGCGGAGCAATCCTCAGAGCCGGGTCCATTCCGATTGCCGGTGCGGCGACTTCGCTTGCCGTTGAGCTAGCGAGCGAACCGCTACGGCTGGCCTTGCATGGCGGCGAAGACTACGAGCTGTTATTCACCGCGCGTCCCGAAGAGCATGCGCATATCAGCAACCTGTCGAGCGAAGTGGCGGTGCCGATCACGGCGATTGGCGAGATTACTGCGGGCGGCGGGCTACGACTGGAACGCGATGGCCGGCTCGAAGCACTGCGCCCTGCGGGATACGAGCATCAGATTTGAGCGCATCGGTTGGCGTTGCCTTCACTCGTTCGCCTCCTCGTTCGTGTCTTCGTTTTTATCCAGAACTTCATCTTCATAAAAGAAGGCGGGGCCGCAGACCAGCAACAGGCGGATCGGCTCGGTGCCGGTGTTGTTGAGCGTGTGGCGCTGGTGGCGCGGCACATAGATAGCGTCGCCCGCCGCGACCTCTTGCTGTTCGTCGCCGACCGTCATCACGCCGCGACCTTCGACGATGTAGTAAATCTCTTCGATCTCGCGGTGGCGGTGCGGTGTTACCGCCTGGCCGGGCAATAGCACTTCTTCGGCGAGGCTGCACCGGGTGATGGCGCTCGTCGTGCGGTCAACGAGCGGACGAATCTCTGACCCGTGGCGGGTCTTGATGACGCTGGCGCGATGGCGGTTGTTGACGATCATAACGAGCGACGCGGAGACGCAGGGACACGGTGACGCGGCGAGGGAGATAACGGCGAGATGTCGTAACGACAAGAGACTATATGCAAAAGCTATACGACTCCGGTCGCCGCGTCCCCGTGTCGCTTACTGCTTCGGTTTGTCTTTCGGTTCGGCGGGGCCGGCGGCCTCGACCCACGCATCCCACCCGCCTTTCAGAGCGCTTACCTGCTTGTAGCCTTTGTCGAGGAGCATCTGCGCCACACGGGCGCTAGTGTGTTCGCTCGGTCAGGTACAGTAGATGACGATCTCGCGGTTGCGTGGAATCTCGCTCAATCGCGCCTCGATCTCATCCATCGGGATGCGCACCGCGCCTTTGATCTTCATCTCACTGTTGTCGTACGAGCCCTGACTGCGCGAGTCAATGATGAAGACCGGCGCGTTTTTGGCGAGCCTGGCTTTCAGCTCCTCGACCGTGATGCGCGGGACTTCGCCTTCGACCTTATGTTCGGCGGCCTGCGGCGTCGGCGTGATGGGCTGCATCGCCGGATCGGCGGCCATAGCGGGGGTCGTGCTGGTCGCGCTTGCTGATGTTTTAGCTTTTGATTTCGATTTCGACTTTGACTTCGTGCGCTGCGCGTCGGCGACGATTGCCAGAGCAAGTATCGCCGCCATCAATAGCGCGAATTTTCTGAGGTTCATTGCGCTTCTCCTGTATAGACTTTCCGGAACTCTTATTTTGCCATGCGCGTTCAGGTGAAAGCTAGAAGAGCGGGGCCAGGGACAGGGTCTATTCATTCTCCGGACTTGAACCGCCAAGACGCCAAGGACGCCAAGAGAACACAGAGCTTTTCTTGGCGGTCTTGGCATCTTGGCGGTTTATATCCCCATGGTTATTCGAGAATGAATAGGCCCTGGGGCCAGGGACTGGGGGCCGTTATCGATTGCGTTTGCCGTGTAGCGCAAGGCGGTTAGCTTGCATAGCGACTCGCGCAAGCTAACCGCCTTGCGCTACATCCTAGCCCCCAGCCGCTAATCCTCTTGCGATGTGGGCGTGGAAGGCATAAGATGGCCGCAAGTTAAGACGGGCGCGTCGCCCCGCGCGTGTGGTATCATAAAGACCTGGGAGACAGAGCAACGTGAGATTCAATCAAAAACTTGCGACCCTGATTGCGTGCCTGCTCTTGTTGAGCTTCGTCGTCGTGCAGGCGAGCGACCGCCAGGCCAAACTCGGCGCGCGCCGCGCCGTGGCGCTGCCGCGGACGATGATCCTCGACGAGTTCGCGCAGCCGCTGATCGCCAGTAGCGGCAAGGTCGGCTTCGTTTCGTCGGTAACGGCGGGCGCGGTCGTCTGCTTCAACGTGGCGTCAGGGCGCGTGATGTCGTCTCTGGTTGTCGGCGAATCGGTCGGCCCGCTTTCGCTGGTCGAAACCGCGGGCCGCCGCCTGCTCGCCGCGCCATCTGCGAATGATCCTGCGGACGGCCACCCCGCGACCATCAGCATCATCGACGCCACGCGCGCCAAACAGCTTGAGCTGCAAGCGCTGCTCGTCCTGCCCGGTAAGGCCACCTTGACGCAGGCGACGCGCGCCCTGCTGACCAGCGACGGCAAGCTCTGCCTGATCGCTTCAAGCGGCGAAGAACAAGCGCTCTTTGCCTTCGACGTAGAGACAGGGCAGGTGATCGCGCAAGCGAAGCTCGACGGCAAGCCATCGGAAGTCGCTCTGTTCGATGATGGCAAGACGCGCCGAGTGGCGGTCGCAAGCGTCGCGGCAAATACCTTGTCGCTGTTCAACCTTGACGGGCAAGGGGCGCTCGCGCAGGTCGGGACGTTTTCGCCGTCCGGCGGGCGCTTTGACGAAGCCAACAACCCGGCTTTCAGCGGCGACGGACGCATGGTTTATATTGCTGCCGCCGAGGGCGAGCAGGTCTTTGCGCTCGATAGCGACAGCGGCATCCTGCTCGACGCCATCGCCGCAAGCTCGCCGCACCGCCTGACGACGGCGCGCGCCGCCGAGGGCCGCGAGCTGCTGGCCGTCACCAACCTGCGCCGCGAGGGGAGCGACAAGCGCGGCGGAGTCACCATCCTCAAGAGCCAGCACGCACGCCTGTTCGCGCAATCGGAGTTTGCGCCACCCGAGGGCATTGAATTTTCGCGCGCCAACAACGTTGCCTTCACCTCCGACGCCTCGGTGGCGTTTGTAACCTCGGCTACGGGTGTGCTGTTCGCCTTCAACACCGAGACCGGCGAGCTGGAGTCTTACCAGGCTATCGGCAGCGAGCTGCGCCGCCTGGCCTTGAGCGAAAAGACGCAGACGGTCGCGGCGGTTCACTCGTCGCAGGGCGGCGACGAGATCATCGTCATCAACTTCGACCTGATCAAGCCCGACACCCCCGACCCGAACGCGCCGCTGATCGAATCCTTGCGGCCTGCCGAAGTCGAGCAGGGGCGTTTAAAGAATCTGCAACTCGTCGTCGCCGGACAGCGGCTCGGCGATGGCGCTTCGATCCTCGTCAACGGTGTCGAGATGGCGGCTGAAGTTGCGCAGAACGGTCGCGCCCTGGAAGCCCGCCTGCCGCGCTCTCTGTTTGACGAAGTCAAAAGCATCAGCATTCAAGTCAAAGGCGCGAACGGCACGCTCTCCGCGCCGCATGAATTGCGCGTGGTGCGGCCCGGCGCGCCCATTCTCGACGACGTTCGTCCGGCGGAAGTCGCCGGGCCGAGCGCCCCTTTTGTGCTGAAAGTTACAGGCCGAAACTTTCGCGCCAGCTCGACCATCTTCGTTGCCGGACGTGCCCTCGACACCCAGCAGGTGAATGCCGGCACGCTTCAGGCGCTGGTGCCTGCCGACCTATTGCAGTCGCCGGGAGAGTTGAGAGTCCTGGTGCGCGATCTGGCGGTCTCTGATCTGGTATCGGCGAACAATAAAGACCTGTTGATTTACGGGCCGCGCATCACGGAATTGGCACCGGTGAACAGTAACGTGGTTGCCGGCGACGGCGCGTTCGGCTTGCGGATTCGCGGCGCAAACTTCCGCAACGGGGCGGCGGTCGAAATCAATGGCCAGGCGCTGCCCGCCAGTGCCTTTCACCTGACCGGGCGCTCGCTGATCAACGTTCGCGTTCCCCAACAGTTCACGCAGGAGGCGGGCAAGCTCGCCGTGACGGTGCGCAACCCGGAAGGCGCGGCAAGCGACGCGGCGACGATTGACGTGCATGCGCCGCAGATCGTCAGCTTCGCGCAGAAACAAGTGATGGCGGGAACCGTGAAGGCGCGCGTAGATATTCGCGGCAAGGATTTTCGGCGTGGCGCGCGCGTCTATGTCGGCAACGGGCGCGACTTCAACCTGCAACTAGCGCGACCGCAGGTGCGCTTCCGCGACCGCACACATCTGGTCATCACGCTGAAGGACGAATTGAAGAAATTGCTCGAACAGCCGGGCCAGCTCGAATTCAATGTGGTCAATCCAAATAGCGGCGACGGCGTCACCTCGCAAAAGGCGGCACTCAACGTCGTCGGGCCGGTGGTCGCCGGTGTGCAGTTCGAAGCGCTTGCTGAAAACGCTCGACAGGTGCGGCTAGTGATTGCCGGCGCAAACTTCCGGCGCGGCGCGCTGGTCGAGTTCGTCAAAGGTGATGCGGTGGTGCGACAGGCGATGCCCGAATCGCTGCGCGCCGACCGCGCCACGGTGGTCATCTCGTCGCGTGTGCTTGAGGCGCTCGGCGATTATACCTTGCGCGTCGTCAATCCCGGTCAGGTGGCGTCCGCGCCATACCGCCCGGACGGGAGCGCGGCGGTCGCCGGCAGCAACGACGAGTGAGGCGTTAATTACAAAACGCGAAACGCGATGGGCGGGGCTGCGGTGCGGCTCCGCCTTCTTCTTTGCCGCGCTACAGCGGCGCGGCGTCGCTGTGTTATAATCATCAACGGATCTTTGGAGTGAATCGGGCGGTTGCTGGCCCGCTGACGAATCAGCGGGCGAGAGGAAAGTCCGAACACCACTAGGGCAACGGACTGGCTAACGGCCAGGCGGGGCGACCCGACGACAAGTGCAACAGAGAACAGACCAGCCGATGGCTGCACGCCCGCAAGGGCCGGCAGATCAGGTGATGGGTGAAACGGTAGGGCCGCAAGGCTTAATGTAAGAGCCTACCAGCACAGGTGGCGACACACTGTGGCTAGGCAAACTCTCCGTGGTGCAAGACCAAATAGGGAGACGTCATCAGGACGGCCCGTCCGATGCGCGCTTGCGACAGGCTACGGCCTGCGCGGCGCGCGACAGTCTCCGGGTAGGTCGCTTGAGCGCGCGGAGCAATCCGCCGCCTAGATGAATGACCGTCGCCGCTTCTCTTATGCTCACGCCGGCGCGCCTTCGGGCGACGCTGAATACAAAGAGAGGCGGAACAGAATTCGGCTTACAGATTCACTCCAAAGCGTGAGCGCCCCGCAGGCTGGATGCGGCGGCGCTCGCAAGGTTGATTGGCTTCGGAGAGGCATCGTGAACAACACCAAGTATTTTGTCGGCCTTGCGGGGCTGGCTGTCGGCTTCTTCATCAGCTTCCTCTGGGTTTCAAGTTACAATCGCAATCACGCGCCGGCGGTCGAGCCGACGGCGAGCGCCATGCCGGGCAGCATGCCGGCGGCGGGCAACTCAGGCGATCAGCAGGCGGTGATGGGCCAGGTGCAGCAGGTCATCGCTAAGGCCAAGAATAACCCGCAAGATTTTCAGGCGCAGATTGACGCCGCCGGCGTCTACTTCCAGAGCGGCAAAGAGGCCGAAACGGTTGACTATCTCAAGAAGGCTTATGCGCTCAAGCCCGACGAGTTCAAGACCAATCAGCAGTTGCTGGGGGCGCTGCCGTTGATCGCCACCTACTACGCCGATCAGAAACAGTATGACGAAGCCGACACCTGGTTCCGGCGCTCTGTAGAGATCGAGCCGAATAACACGGCGCTGCATATCGAGATGGCGTCGTCGCTGATTCAGCGCCAGCCGCCGCAACCCGACCGCGCCATCCAGGAATTGCAGATCGCTCTGAAGGCGAACGCCAAAGACGCTCACGCGCTCGGCCACCTGGTCGAAGCCTACGCCGTCAAGCGCGACGCGGCGGGCACCGAAGACGCGCTCAATCGCCTGCGCGACGCCGACCCGGCCAACAAGCGGCTCGGCGCTTTGCAGAACATGCTGACGGACTTGAAAGCCGGCAAGCCGGTGACGATTCCGAAAGAGCAGTAAGCCGAAATGTTATTTAGATTCATTTTTTACTGCGTTCTTGCTTACCTGGCCTGGCGCTTTGTGCGCTGGCTGGTGACGCCGTCGCCGGCGCGCGCCAGCCGTGGCGGGCGTGGGGCGCGGGCCGCCTCGATGGTGCGTTGTGAGAGTTGCGGGATGTTTATTACCCAAAGCAGTGCCCTGGCCGTTGGCGGACGCGATTTCTGCTCGCGTCAATGCCTGGAGCAAAAGGCGCGGCGGGCCTGAGACGCAAAAAAAAATCGCCCGGACGAAAAATTTTCGCACGAATTGGCCTACTTTCTCCGTCTATCCTTTATGAGGGCAGAAAAAACTGCTCCACGGGCCGCGCCGGCGCTGGAAGCGACGCAGCCACCTGACAGCCGCGATTGATTGTCTGAAGTTCTCAGCCAGTGGACAGAGCCGGCACCATCCGCCGCCGGTTTGATGCGCTGAATATTAATAAGACACAGCCGCTTAAATAACTGCACGATCCTGGGAGAAGAGAGATGGGCTTTACCGAATCATTGCAAAACTTGCTTGGCAGCAAGCCACCGCGCGCCGACGCCACTGCCTGCCCGACCGAATCCGACATCCTCAATTACACCGAAAACCGATTGCCCGCCGCCTTGCGGGACCGCCTGGAACAGCATTTTGCCGGGTGCGAGGATTGCCGTGAACTGCTCGTCGTGCTGGCGCGCTTTCCTGAAGCTGAGCTGGCCGAGCTGCCGCCGCCGTCGAGCACCGAGGTTCAACAGCAGACGGCGCGAGTGTTGCAAATGATCGAAGCGAGCGAAGGCCGCAACGCCGCGCCCGTCACGGGTAAAAAAACCGACCCCGCGCCGCGTCGCGGCTGGGCTTATCGCTTTCGGATGCCGCTTGCCGCCGCGGCCATGATCATCTGTGCAGTGATTGTAGGCGGCATCTACTTAATGATGCGTAGCCAGCCGGCGAGCGACGCGGCGCGGCAATCGCTGGCCCAGGCGATGAAAGGCGAACGGCGCAGCGCCACTCGCTTTTCGGGTGGTTTTGATTACTCGCCCTATGTGGCGACGCGCGGCAGCAACGACTCGCCCGACTTTTATTTGAATCGCGCCCTGGGCGAATTGCGCGCCGCTGAAAGCGCCGATGCCTCTACCGAGATGCGGCAGATGCTCGCGCGCGCCTACCTCGCCTTTGACCGCCCTGAACAGGCGCGGCAGGCGCAGGCGATCCTGACATCGTTGCGGGCGCGCGGCGTCGAGACCGCCGAACTCTTCAATGATCTCGGCGTGGCGCAGTTTCAGCTACAGAGTTATGACGCGGCGATTGACAGTTTCAGCCGCGCGCTAGAGATCACGCCCGCCTACAGCGAGGCGCTGTTCAACCGTGCCCTCGCCTACGAGAGTGCCGTGCGCTACAGTGAAGCGCGGCGCGACTGGCAACAGTTCCTCGGCTCGGCAACCGACGCGAACTGGAAGGCCGAAGCCGAACGCCACCTGGCGGCGCTTTTCAGCACCTCGACCCTCTTTCCACCGCAGACGAAAATTGATGGCTGTTCATGTAGCAGTGCCTATACCTCCTAAGCGAAAAGCGCCGCAGACTATAGACAGAGCAGTCGGCGACGCTTTTCGATTTTTGGCTTACCGCTTCTACTTCAACCAGGCATCGCTGATGATCGCATCAACCGTGACCGGCACGCTGCTGATGAACTCGCGCGCCGCCGCGACCATCTGGTGATCGAGCAGCGAAGCCACCTCACCCGCCTGCGACTCGGCCACCTCGATGACAATCTCGTCGTGAATGCAGTTGACGATGCGCGCGTCAAACGGGTGCAGCGCGTCGTAAATCAACGCCAGGGCGCGCTTGATGATGTCGGCACTGCTCCCCTGGATGGGCGCATTTTTGCCGAGCCGTTGATTCGCCGCGACCTGTGAGCGATCACCGGAATCAAACGAAAAAGTAATCAACCTTCCAGAGCGCGTGCGGCTCTCGCGCTGAGTGATGGCGCGGTCGGCGGCCTCGCGCAGGAAGGCCGCGACGCCGCTATAGGCCGCGAAGTATTTGCGGATCAACCCCTCGGCCTCTTCCGGGGCGCAATCAATCCGCGCTGCCAGTCCCGGCGCGCCCAGCCCGTACATGATGCCGTAGTTCAACTGCTTGGCGGCGGCGCGCTGCGCTTTCGTCACCTCGTCAAGCGCGATGCCGAACATCTGGCTGGCGGTCACACAATGCAGGTCTTCGCCCGACAGCAGAGCTTTGACCAGCGCCGTGTCCTGCGACCAGTCGGCGAGGATGCGCAGCTCGATCTGTGAATAGTCGGCGATCACCAGCTTGCGCCCGGCGGGAGCGCGAAAACATGAGCGGTACTCCGGCGTGTTCGGCACCTGTTGCAGATTCGGCTTTGAACAGGCCATGCGCCCGCCGGTTGCGCCGATTTGCTGAAAGTCTGCGTGGATGCGCCCGGTCACCGGGTGAACGTGATCGAGGATGGCTGTGCCATAGCTTGAGAGCAACTTTTGTACGCTGCGATATTCCAGCAGGCGTGCGACCGCCGGATGCTCTTTCGCCAGCGGCTCAAGCTGCCAGTTGCGTGTGCCTTCAACCTTGATGCCCATGCGCGCCAGCGCCTCGGTCACCTGTGCAGGGCTGTCCACATTGATCTTCGGCGGCTCGTCAAAGAGCGACAACTGCGGAATGCCCGCCGACAGCTCGCGGCGCAGCTCGGCCGAAAGCGCGTCGTGGGCGCGTTCGAGATTCACCACCAGCGCCCGCCAGCACGTCACGTCAATCGCCATGCCGGCCAGCTCCATCGCGGCAATCGGCAGTACGCAATCCATTTCGAGGCGCGCCGCTTCCGCAAGGCCGAGCTCTGCGAGCCTTTCAGTGACCGCCTCGCGCAGCGGCAGCAGCAGCGCCGCGTCCTTTGCCGCATACTCGACCTGTAGCGGAGATAACTCTCTCGACCAGTCGCTCACCTGCATCGATTTGTCTACCGTCTGATCGAGGTAGCGCTCGACGACGGCGGCCAGCGAGTGCCGGTCTTCGCTGCGGCCCGCGGCGATCAACTGGCTGGCGAGCAGCGTGTCGAAGACGCCGCGCACTTCGACCTCGAAGTGATGGAGCAGCATCTTCAAATCGAACTTGGCATTGTGGAAGACCTTGATGACCTGCGGGTCGGCGAACAACTGGCGCAGCTTTGCATCGGCAAGCGCCGCATAAGCGAACAGGTCGAAGACGAAGACGTGTTCGGGCGTGGCGATTTGCAGCAAGCGGACGCGGCTGCGATAGGGATCAAGCCCGGTGGTTTCGGTGTCAACGCCGAGGACGGGGAACGTAGAGATGGCTTTCACAGCCAGTTCCGCGTCTTGCCGATTGTTGACGATAGTGAAAGGTGTGTCGCTCAATTCGTCCGCCTTTGCCGTTGAAATCGCTCGCGCGCGCCGGCCCATCGCTTGCACCCGATTTCGCGCGCCCGATATAGTTAAAAATTCTCGCACCAACCGTGTGGACAAGCAATTTGATTATGGAGATGCTGATGCAAGCGATGAAAGAGCGGCGCGAACAGTTGATGGCGCGCCTACAGCGGGGCGCTGCCATTTTCCCCGCCGCGCCTGCGGCGATTCGCAATAATGATGTCGAGCACGAGTACCGCCAGGACACAGACTTTTATTACCTGACCGGCTTTGAAGAGCCTCAGGCCGTCGCCGTGCTGGTGCCCGACCACCCGGAACATCGCTTCACGCTGTTCGTGCAGCCGAAAGACCGCGAGCGCGAAGTGTGGACCGGCTGGCGCGCCGGCACCGAAGGCGCGAAGCGCGACTACGGCGCGGACGCGGCCTTTACTATCGATCAGCTCGATGAGGAATTGCCGAAGCTGCTGCTGGCGGCGAAGGCCGAGCGCATCTATTATCGCTTCGGCAGCGACCCGACATTCGACGAGCGACTGGTTGGCTGGGTGCGCCGCTTTCAGCGCGAGCGCCAGCGCAGCGGCGTCGGCCCGACTTCGGTGATTGATCCGTCAGACACCCTCCACGAGATGCGCTTGATCAAGACGGCGGATGACCTGGCAGCGCTGCGCCGCGCCGTCGAGATCACTTGTGACGGGCACCTGACGGCGCTCAGGGCGTTGCGCCCCGGAATGCACGAGTACGAGATCGAAGCGACGTTGCGCTACGTCTTTCGCAAGCAGGGCAGTCCGCGTCATGGCTACGCGCCGATTGTTGCGGCAGGCGCGAATGCGACCGTACTGCATTATGTGACGAACAACAGCCGCATCGAAGCCGATGATCTGCTGTTGATCGATGCGGGCGCAGAGTTCGGCTACTTCACCGGCGACGTGACACGCACCTGGCCGGCGAGCGGCACCTTCAGCGAGGCCCAGGCCGAGGTCTATCAAGTCGTGCTCGACGCGCAGCTCGAAGCCATCAAAGCGGTGCGGCCCGGCGCGACCTTCATCGAGCCGCACGACCGCGCGGTGCGCGTCTTGACCGAGGGCATGGTGCGGCTCGGCTTGCTCGAAGGCGATGTTGACCAGTTGATCGAAGAAGGCAACAAATACCAGAACCAGCCGGACGCGCCCAGCGGCTATAAGAAATTCTATATGCACCGCACGAGTCACTGGCTGGGGATGGACGTTCACGACGCCGGCCCTTACAAAGTCGCCGACGAGTGGCGAAGGCTAGCGCCCGGCATGGTGCTGACCATCGAGCCGGGGCTGTACGTCGCCGCTGATCTCGAAGATGTGCCGGCGCGTTATCGCGGCATCGGCGTGCGCATCGAAGACGACGTGCTGGTGACCGAAGACGGCTGCGAAGTTTTATCGGCGCGAGTGCCGAAGACGATTGACGAGATCGAAGGTCTGATGATGGGCGCCCACCTGGGCGAGTGATTGGCCGAGGAGGCTTGATGTTACACAAATCAATTGCGGTGGTCGTGATGTTCGTCGCGCTTGCCACCTGTGGGCAGGCGGCGCAGGCGATGAAAGGCTATGAGCTGTATAGCTGGAAGGTGAAGGGTCGCTGGCACTATGCGGTGATGATTGGAACGAATCGCGCCAAGAGCTACGACGAGATTACCGCAAAGGAGAACGAGCGCATCGGCATTGCCGCCCTCGAAGCCGAGCTGAAAAAACTGCCGCGTGGCGAACAACTCTTTTGGCGATCCGCGGCACATCCCGGCGTCATCAAGCCGAAGGCGAAAGGCTCGCCCATCCTCGAACTGCCTTCGCGGCAGCGCATCAAGCACATCAAGGCTTACTGCGATAAGCTCGGCATCCGATTGACCCTCAGCTAAATCTGAAAAAGCAGCCGAGAAGTCAGCGGGAATCACGCAGCGGCGCAAACCCCTGTGCCTGCGAGAGCGAGATCAGATTACTGGTTGATCTGCCGATGATCATTCTTGCGCGGTCGCTCGGCGGCACGGCGGGCGGATTACCCGAAAGGGGAAGCGTTTTGCCGTCCGCGGAACTGAGCGCACATTGAACATTTGATTCGATTGCCGGAAGGGTTCTCATTTGACTCGGTGTGACCACTACGACGATCCGGGCGTTCGGTGAGGATCGCCCAGCCGTCTTGAACACCGGCCAAACAACTGTGCCGGACATCCGGTCAAGGAGAACTACCCGATGACGCGCTTCTTAGCTTTTCCTGTCTTGCTGCTGTCGCTGCTCGTCCTGATTACCAGCGGCCCATCGCTGGTGACGCATGGCAAAGATAAACCCATATTCAGCACCATCCCGCCGCCGGCCAAGCCCGATAAGGATGTGAAGTTCGATTCCAAGCCGGGTGACACGACGCCCCTGATGTGCAAAGGCCACTCGGATAAGAAAGTCAGAATGTATCGCTAAAGCCGTCTGCCGCCACGGCCCGGCTCGGATTGACCTGTAACCGCTCGATTCCAGGAGAGACCATAATGAAGAAGACCTTGCTCATCTTTGCCCTCGTCGCGGGGATGCTCATTGCTTATGTGCCGCAGCGCACTCGCACGCAGGCGGCGACGACCGCCAACCCCGTGCTGATCCTCTACGATTCGACCAACACCCAGTACGGCAAGCTGGGATTTATGTATGCCATTATGTTGAGCAACCTGCTCGGCCATTTTCAGTTGAAAGCTGATCTCGTGCCGGTCGAAACCTACACCAGCGGTCAGATCAACGCGCACCAGGCGACTTTCTACCTCGGCGCGCTTTACGACAACCCGCTGCCGGTGAGCTTCCTGAGCGATGCGGCGCAGACCACCAAGCCGATGGTCTGGTTCAAATATAATTTCTGGAAGCTGACCTGGGATCAGACCTATAACTTCCCGGCGACGCATGGCTTCACCTTCCTGTCGCTGCGCGGGCTCAACGGCACGCCGTCGGCCTCAACCCCGTCGCCGGGCTTCTTCGACACGATCACCTACAAGAACAAGGCGATGATGAAGTATTACGCCTACGACGCGGCGACCAACACCGTGAAGGCCGACCCGGATTTCGGCCTCGTGCAGATCACCGACGCGACGAAAGCGACCACGACCGTGAGCGCCAAAAACAGCGGCACGCAGGAGGTCGCGCCTTACGTCGTCCGTTCGGGCAACTTCTGGTACTTCGCCGACCTGCCGTTATCCTTCATCGGCCCGCGCGACCGCTACCTCGCGTTGTGCGACTTGCTGCATGACATTCTCGGCATCAATCACCCGGAACAGCACCGCGCGATGGTGCGCCTGGAAGACGTCGCCGCGACGGTTGACACCAATGCGATGACCCGGCTGACCAATTTCCTGAAGAGCAAGAACATCAAGTTCTCAATCGCCGCGATCCCCTTCTACCGCGACCCGCTGGGCCGTTACAACTCCGGCGTGCCGATGGAGGTGCATCTGGCGCAAGCGACGGACCTGCTGAATGCCTTAAAGTACGCCAAGTCCCGCGGCGGCTCGGTACTGATGCACGGCTACACGCACCAGTACAACAATGTGCCGAACCTCTACACCGCGGTCAGTGCCGATGATTTCGAGTTCTGGTATGCCACCGGCAACCGACCCGTAGCCGAGGACTCGTTTGCCTGGGCGGCTGATCGCTTGAGCGCCGGCATCGCCGAGCTACAGGGCAGCGGTTTTGAGGCAGACGTTTTTGAAGCGCCGCACTATCAGGCGTCACCGAAAGCCTACGCGGCCATCAACGGCCTCTTCCAGAATACCTATCAACGCGCCGTCTACTACACGGCAGAGACGCCGAACCTCGACCCGAACGCCGCCAACCACGATTTCAGCGGCGGCATGTTTTACCCGTATGTCATCTCGTCGGATTACTACGGGCAGCGCGTGCTTCCCGAAAACCTCGGCAATATCGAGTACGACATCTGCAACATTGACCCGACCTCGTGCATCACCTACACCTGGCAGGACTTGTTGACCAACGCGCAATACGGCCTGGTGGTACGCGACGGCTTCGGCTCGTTCTTCTTCCATCCCTTCTGGGTCGAACAGGACCTGGCGTACCTGAATGCCTATAATGACTTCGTCAATCTGGTCAATGGGATCACGCAGCTCGGCTACACCTGGGTTGGCATGCGCGACCTGATCCTCGGCCTGACGAAGATTTCGCCGGACTCCGGCTCAAAGTCGGGCGGCACCAACGTGACCATTGACGGCACGGGGTTCGAGGCCGGCGCGACAGTGCTGATCGGCAACACCCCGGCGACCAATGTTGTCGTCGTCAATTCCTCAAAGATTACCTGCCGCACACCTGCCGGCGCGAAGGGCGATGCGGATGTCAAAGTGACCAACACCGATGGGCGCAACGCGATGCTGCCGGCGGGGTTCAAGTACAAGTAAGAGGCAATGTGATGAAACCCTGGTTGCTGATTGCTCTGCTCGTGACTACCCAGATGCTTTGCGGCGTTGCAACGCCTGCGGGCGCGTCCTTAGTTGAGGACGCGCCTGTAGGCGTTGCGGCGACGATCCGCGAGAAGTTCGACCTGTGGCGCGGGCCGACCAGCTTGCGCGGCGCGAACATCTGGCAGCAACGCGTGACTCGCGATGACGAGATGGGGCCGGGACCGGTCGGGCCGCCTTACTCGCAGCAGGACTTCAACACGTTGGCGGCGTGGGGCGCGAACTATGTCAATATCTCGCACCCCGGCGTCTTTACCGAAGACGCCGAGTACGGCTTTGACGAGGCAGTCTTTCAGAACCTTCAGCAGTTGATTGATCGCGCCGAACAGGCCGACCTCTTCGTCGTCGTTTCGTTCCGCACCGGCCCGGCGCGCCGCGAAGAGATATTCGACGACGACGATCCGAAGCCGTCGCGGCTCTGGAAGTCGAAGCCGGCGCAGGCCGCCTGGGTCGAGATGTGGCGCGAGACGGCTCGCCGTTTGAAAGACCGCGCCAACGTCGTCGGCTATGACCTGATGGTCGAGCCCGAAACCACAAAGCACGGCGTCTGGAATCGCCTGGCGCGGCAGATCACCGGGGCTATCCGCGAAGTTGATGCGCGCACACCGATCCTTGTCGGCGCGGCGGATTGGAGCACAGTGGATTCGCTCGACGGGCTAGAGCCGACGGGCGACGCGCGCACCGTCTACACGGTTCACCAGTACGAGCCTTATGCCTACTCGCATCAAGAGAGCCGGCGGGCCGGCTATCAGGCGGCAGAGGTCGAGGCGCTCTACTGTCGCATCGCCGACTTCAAGAAGGAGAACGCGGTGCCTGTGGCGGTCAATGAATTCGGCGTCGAGCGCTTTGCGCGAAGCGCCAGCGATTATGTCGCCTTGCAGATGCGTTTGATCGAAGCGATGGGCGCAAATCATGCGCTGTGGCTATGGGAGACCAGCTTTCCGCTCGATTACGACGAGTTCAATTTCCGCTTCGGCGCTGACAGTAAAAATCACCATGACGTGGCGACCAGCGCGCTCATCGAAACGATCAAAGCCGACTGGGCCAACAATGCGGTGCGTCCCTCAAACGTGGGGCGGCAGTTCTAGAGCGGATTGCATTTGGGGTTGCCATGTAGCGCAAGGCGGTTAGCTTGCGCCGAGACTCGCGCAAGCTAACCGCCTTGCGCTACATCCAAATGAAAACCGCTATAAAGGCGGTTTTGTAAAGAAAGCCCGGTGGCCTGGCCCGTTAAGGTAATTGACGCGGCGGCGGCCATGAATTATCTTCGCCGCAGGGTTGCTGGCTCCCCATATTTATCAATGAAAGCCGCGAAAAGCTCGCAAAAAGCTCGATAATCGCAGCATTCGCAATTTAGCTACATTGCTCCCGCAAGAATAAGAATAGCGACCGTAGAGGATGCCGAATTGTCCAGGAGTGTATGCATGAACGCCAAAGTCTCTCGCCTCGTTCGCGTGCTGGCCACACTCACACTGATCGCCGCCGCCGCGCTCACCACGTCGGCGCAGTCGAACGCCGAGCAAGCGAAGCAATATCTCAATGAAGGCTATGGCCTGCTGCGCGAGATGAAGTACGAGCAAGCGGCTGTGAGCTTCCGCCGCGCCGTCGAAGCCGACCCGACCAACGTCCGCGCCCGCCTCGACCTCGCTTACGCTTTGCTATCAAGCGGCAATGACAATGAAGCCATCCGCGCTTTTCAGCAGGCGATTCAGCTCGACCCCGAAAACATGCAGGTGCGCTCGCAACTCGGCTACCTCTACATTCACCAGGGCCAGACGCGCGAGGCGCTCGGCCAGTTCCTCGAAGTCGAAAAGCGCGACCCGCACAACGATCAGGTGAAGACGCAGCTCGGCTACCTCTATGACAAGCTCGGCGACAAGCAGCAGGCGCGTGAGCTGTTCGCCCAGGTGGCGAATTCGGGCAACGCCGACCTGCGCGCCAAAGCGCAGACCGCTTTGCGTAACCTACAGCCCGCGGGCGGCGGTTATAAAGCCGGCACCTTCGTCAGCGAAGTCTACGCCGCGCCCTTTTATCAACAGCGCTTCGGCAACTTCATCGCGCCGCTGGTGATTCGCAACGGCTTTGTGCTGGAATCGGCGCACGCGGTCGAAGCTTACGCCAGCCTGCGCCTGACTCGCGACACGCGGTCGAGCGCCGGCAGCGCGCCGCAAATCTATTCGGACAATTTTCTGGTCGCCGGGGTCGGCCTGCGCGCCCGCCCGTTCAAGAACAACCTGACGGTCTACGGCGAAGCCGGTATCGCCAAGAACCTGCTGAATAACTCGCTCTCGACGGTGCGCGCCCGCTCGGACTTTCGCGCCGGCGTCTACTACTCGCGCGAGTGGGACAGCGTCGCCGAAACCACAGGGCCGGCAGCGCCGATGAAGCTGGTCGGCGACGTCTACTTCGACGCCAGCTACTACAGCCGCTTCCGCGACAACTTCATCGCCTTCGGGCAGGCGCGCGAAGGTCTGCGTTTCTTCCAGTGGAACAAGCTGTCGCTCGACCTCTACGGGCGCGGCAGTGTGGTGAAAGACAGCGGGCGCGACTTCTATAACAACGTCGCCGAAGCTGCCGGCGGGATACGCTTCACGCCCTGGCGACCGCTCGGCGTTTCGGTGAGCGGCGAATACGTGCAGGGATTCTATTTTGGCATCTCGCGCCCAGGCGAGCCGAACCCTTACGGCTCGCGCTATAACGATTTCCGCTTGATGCTGACAGTGGGTAAGTATTACGCAAAAGAATAGCGCCCGCACAGGTCGGCGCCCCGAACGATTGTTGAATCGAGAACGACAAGGAAGATTATTGTGGATAGCCCTCACACTATCTCAATCGCCGAGATCGTCTTCGCCTTCCTGGCGCTGGGCAACATCATCAGCGGCCTCGACGATCTGTTCGTTGATGTCTACTACTGGGTCTCTTACCTGGCGCGCCGCATCAGCTACCCGCGCCGCAAGTACCCGCTACTTTCCGACGCCGACCTCGATGCCGTGCCGCAGAAGCGCGCCGCCATCTTCGTCGCCGCCTGGCACGAAGAAGACGTCATCGAAGAGATGCTGGTCACCAACAGCCAGCTGATCGATTACCAGAACTACGACTTCTTCATCGCCTGCTACCCGAACGATCTGCCGACGCAAGAGAAGATCGATGCGGCGGCGGCCCGGCTGCCGAACGTCCACAAGGCGGTCAACCCGCAGCCCGGCCCGTCGAATAAAGCCGACAATTTGAACGCCGCGTTCGCGACGCTGCGCAAGCAGGAGCGCATCAGCGGCAACCCGTATGACTTCATCGTCATGCACGATCCCGAAGACGTGCTGCACCCGCTGGAGCTGAAGCTCTATAACTACCTGATGACCAAGCGGCGCGTGAACATGATTCAAACGCCGGTCTTCCCCATCGAAACGCCGGCTCAACAATTCACCGCCGGCAGCTACATGGACGAGTTCGCCGAGACCCACACCAAAGACATCTATGTGCGCGAGTGGGCGAACGGCTTCGTGCCGTCGGCGGGCGTCGGCACTTGCATCGCCCGCAGCGTCTTCAACAAGCTCTCGGAAGAGTACGGCGACAAGGTCTTCAACACCAACTCGCTGACGGAAGATTATGACTTCGGCTTGCGCTTGAAGATGAGCGGCCACAAAGCCATCTTCGTGCGCCAGGCGCTGGTGCGCAAACAGGCAGCCGCCGCCGGTAAAGAGACCACCGAGCTGATCGCCACGCGGGCGCACTTCCCGGCGACCTTCAAGACCGCCGTGCGCCAGCGGACGCGCTGGATGGTGGGGATCATTTTTCAGAACTGGAAGCACTTCGGTTGGACGGGCGGCCCGCGCACCCGCTGGATGTTGTTCCACGACCGCAAAGGCGTGTGGGCCAATACGCTGGTGCTGCTCAATTACCTGTTCATGGTCTACAGCCTGATTCACCTGTTGCTGCAAAAGACCGTCTGGCCTGACCTCGCGCCGCTGCTGCATGAGCATGCCTGGGTCAACCTGGCGATATCGCTCTGCATGACGATGATGCTGAATCGCATGCTGCAACGAGTGATCGCGACGACGCGCATCTACAATTTCAAACAGGGACTGCTAGCGATCCCGCGATTGGTCTGGGGCAACATCATCAACGTCACGGTGACCTTCCGCGCGACGCGGCAGTTTCTGACCGCCGAAATGCAGGGCAAGAAGATCGCCTGGGACAAGACGCAGCACTTCTTTCCGTCGCACGGCGAAGTCGTCGCCAATCAGCACGGCGTTGCCGAGGCGCTCACAAACGCGGGCCGCACGGCGGTGGCGCGCATTCAAGAGGTGCTGACGCCAAAGCCATCGCCCGACTGGCGACTGGACGAGGCGCTGTTGGAGCTGCGGCAGATGATTGAATCTGACATCGCCCGCGAGCGCGCCGCTCAGGCGACAGCCTTTGTCGAGCGCGTGCGCCGCGATATGTCTTCGCTGCAAGCCGACGTCGCAACCGCCGCCCGCCAGCAACGCCGCGCCACGCCGGCGCAGCCGGTGATGGTCGAGCCGCACCTGGAAGTCGAAGAGATGATCGTTGATGGGCGCGAGCCGTCGCTCAGCGACTTGCTGCTCGGACGCCGCAGGGTATCGCGCCAGCCGCTCAGCTTTGTGGTTGATCGGAACCTGAGTTATGGATTTAGCGAATAGAGAAAGTGGCGCAAGCTAACAGCTTGCGCCACAGCGGACGGAATACCAGTTTAAGGACGAGCCATTATGAACCGACAACGTGTAGTCACGATCATGGGAACGCGACCGGAAGCCATCAAGATGATGCCGGTCGTGCGTGAATTGAACCGCCGCCAAGACCTCTTCGATCATCTGCTGGTCGCCACCGGCCAGCACCGCGAGATGCTCGATCAGGTGCTTGCGGTCTTCTCTCAGCGGCCCGACATTGACCTTGATCTAATGCAGCACAATCAGAGCCTCGGCGGCTTTGCGGCGCGGGCGATGGCCGCGTTGTCCGAGCTGTTCACCGAGATCAAGCCCGATGCCGTGCTGGTGCAGGGCGACACGACGACGGTGACGATTGCGGCGCTCGCCGCCTTCTATCAAGGCATCCGTGTCGGTCACGTCGAAGCCGGGCTGCGCTCTTTCGACTTGCACAACCCGTTTCCCGAAGAGATGAATCGCCGGCTTGCCGGCAGCCTTTCGGATATGCACTTCGCGCCGACCGAAGGCGCGCGCCGCAACCTTTTGCGTGAGGGCGTGCCGCCGGAAAACATCTTTGTGACCGGCAACACAATTGTTGATGCGCTGCGCTCGATCCCGCTCGATGGGCCGTTTACGGATGCGCGCTTGAACGAAGTGAATTTTGACCGCCGCGTGCTGCTGGTCACGGCGCACCGCCGCGAAAATCATGGCTTGCCGATGTACGCGATCTGCGACGGCTTGCGGGCGATCATCGAACGCTTCGATGATGTCGAGATCGTCTATCCCGTCCACCTGAACCCCAACGTGCGCCAGGTGGTGATGCAACAGCTCGGCGGCCTGCCGCGCGTTCATCTGGTCGAGCCGGTCGGCTACACAGACCTGCTGCGGCTGATGCGCCGCAGTCACTTCATCCTCTCCGATTCGGGCGGCATACAGGAAGAAGCGCCGTCTTTCCACAAGCCTGTGCTGGTGCTGCGCGATACCACCGAGCGCCCCGAAGTCATCGAATGCGGCGCGGGCCGTCTGGTAGGCACCGACGCCGCGGGCATCTTTGAAGAGGCCGCCTTGCTGCTGTCGAACGTCGAGGCATACAAGCAAATGAGCCGCGCCGAGAATCCCTTCGGCGATGGCCGCGCCGCCGCGCGCATCGTTGACGTATTGGCGCAACGCATCTGCGACGTCTATGAGCCGTCGCTGATCGAGTTGATGTTTGACGCCGAGGCAATGGCCGCCGGCGATTGATGGAAATAGCCGTGATGATTTTTGTTTTTGACTTTCTCAACCGACCTGCGTAGTATTCCTGCATCACAGTATGTCTGCCGAAGTTGCTCGCGGCGCTTGAAGCGTGAGAAGGGCAACGCGGGGGAACCAGGGCCGTGTCGTGGACGCGGCGGGGGCGTATCGAGTCTGAGGCACTCGTAGGACACTTCCAGTCCAAGCCCGTCAGCTAACCTCGCAGGCTAAAAGGAAGGGCATTACGCCGCGACGAGATTCGGGCGCGGGGCGTATGGCTCCGCGCCCTTTCCTTGCTCTTGAGCTTCCGGCGAATTCCCTTGCTCGAACTTCATGAAACATGAGCGGCTCGACGAGCGTGACTCCGAGCGCCGCTAGAGGGTGACTGTTTATGCAACGAAAAATCGCGAAACGTACTTCCGGCTGGCCGGCTGCCGTCGTGGGCCTTCTGCTGTTGATGCTGAGCGTATCACTCGAAGGCTGCGGCGGCGGATCAAGTAAGAGCGGCAACCGCGTGACATTGATCCTCGGCGGTTACACGACGCCGCGCGAAGCCTATGGCAAAGCCATCATCCCGGCATTTCAAAAGTACTGGAAAGAGAAGACCGGGCAGGATGTCGAGTTTCAGGAGTCTTATCAAGGCAGCGGCGCACAGGCGCGCGCCATCACCGGCGGCTTTGAAGCCGACATCGCGGCACTGTCGCTCGAAGGTGACATTGACAAGATCAGTGAAGCCGGATTGATCACCCACGACTGGAAGGCGAAAGCGAACCGCGGCATGATCAGCACTTCGATTGTCGTCATCGCCGTGCGCCCCGGCAATCCCAAAGGCATTAAAGACTGGGCCGACCTCGCGCAGCCCGGGCTGAACATCTTGACGCCTGACCCCAAGACTTCGGGCGGCGCGCAGTGGAACATCAACGCGATGTACGGCGCGGCGCTGCGCGGTTATGCCGGCGTCGCCAAAGACGATCCGGCGGCGGCGCAGGAGTTTCTCAAGAACGTCTTTCACAACGTCTCGATCATGGACAAAGGGGCGCGCGAATCGATCACCAACTTTGAGAAGGGCGTCGGCGATGCGGCGGTCACTTACGAAAACGAAGTGCTGGTTGCCAAGCAAGGCGGGCAGAATTACGACTATGTCATCCCGCACTCGACGATCTTAATCGAGAACCCTGCGGCGCTGGTCGACAAGTACGTGGATAAGCACGGCGTCCGCGAAGCCGCCGAAGCCTTCCTTGCCTTCCTCTGGTCGGCTGAAGCGCAACGCGCCTTTGCCAGGTATGGACTGCGCCCTGTGGATCAGGCGGTCGCTCAGGAAGTCAAATCACAGTATCCGGCAGTTGCGGATTTGTGGAAGATGGATTACCTTGGCGGCTGGAAGAAAGTCGCCGACAGCATCTACGGCCCGCAGGGTGCCTATACACGCGTTAGCGAAGAGTTGCAGAAAGGGCGCTGAGTTTTGCGCCGGAAGGGATGGGATGAAACTCGCCTCCGCACCCGTTGATGTGTCACCGGCGCGCGTCGCCTTGCCGTGGGGTCGTTGGGGACTGCGCGTTACGGCGGCGCTCTACCTCGGCGTGATGATCGCGCTGCCGCTGGCGGCGATTCTAGCCAACGGCCTGCGCGATGGCCTGCGCGCTTTCTGGTCAGACCTCGCCAGTCCGGCGGCGTTTGCGGCGCTCAAGCTGACCATCCTCATGGCGGTCATCGTCACCTTGATCAACGCGGTGATGGGCACGCTGACGGCTTATGTGATCGTGCGCTATCGCTTCTATGGGCGCGGCCTGTTGAATGGCTTGATCGATATGCCGTTTGCGATCCCGACGCTGGTGACCGGCGTGATGCTGGTGGCGCTCTACGGGCCGCAGCGCACGCTTGGCGCATGGCTCGGCGCGCACGGCATCCAGATTATTTTCGCGACGCCGGGCATCGTGCTGGCGCTGCTGGTGATTACTTACCCCTTCGTGATTCGCTCCGTGCAGCCGGTGTTGATCGAAGCCGAGCGCAGCGAAGAAGAAGCCGCGTACACGATTGGCGCGTCCCGTTGGACGACCTTTCGACGCATCGTTTTCCCGACGATTGCGCCGGCGGTGATTAGCGGCTCGCTGTTATGTTTTGCGCGGGCGCTCGGCGAATTCGGCTCGATTGTCGTCGTCGCCGGCAACATCCCCGGGCGCACGCTGACCGCGCCGGTCTACGTCTACGGGCAGATCGAATCGCACAACGAGCGCGCCGCCAGCGCCATGTCGCTGGTCTTGCTGGCGCTGTCGTTCGCGCTCATCGTCACCGTCGAATGGCTACAGAGCCGCAACCGGAGGGGCCATGTCGCAAGCGATAATCGATGAGCCGGTGACGACCTTGCAGGCGTCTTCACGCAAGCCGCCAGTGCGCGCTCGGCTCGTCGAATGGGCGCTCGTTGCCCTCGTCTTGCTCTACGCCGCGGGCTTACTGGTTGCGCCGATGGTGGCCATCGTTTATGGCGCGCTCTCGGAAGGCGCCGGCGCGTTTATGCGGCAGGTCACCTCTGCTGATGCCCTGAGCGCGCTCAAGCTGACGCTGGTGATGGCGGCCGGCGCGACGGTGATCAATACGCTATTCGGCCTCTGCATCGCGTGGGTGCTGGCGCGCGATGATTTCTGGGGCAAGCGCCTGCTCAATGGCCTGGTAGACATGCCGTTTGCGGTGTCGCCGGTGATTGCCGGCTTCATGCTCATCTTGCTGTTTGGCAGAAACGGCTGGCTGACGGGGCTGACGGACGCGCTCGGCATCAAAGTCGTCTTCGCGCTGCCGGGCATTCTGATCGCGACGATCTTCATCTCGCTGCCTTTCGTGATCCGCGAAGTGGTTCCGGTCTTGAGTCACGCGAGCCGCGACCAGGAGAACGCCGCGCGCACGATGGGCGCCAGCCCTTTGCAGACATTCCGCCATGTCACCCTGCCGGCAATTCGCTGGGGCTTGCTGTATGGAGTCTCGCTTACATTTGCCCGCGCCGTCGGCGAGATCGGCGCGGTGCTGGTCGTCAGCGGCGGCGTCAGCCGCTTGACCGAGACGGCAACGCTATTCATCTTTCGGTCGCTCGATGATCGCAATGCGGTCGGCGCCAACGCCATGGCGGTGGTGCTTGCGATCATCTCGTTCGTCATCCTCATGATCATCGAATTCTTCAAGAGGCGAGCCGAAAGGAATTCCGGCACGGACGCCGCCGCCTCTCCGCCGCTTTAGGCAATTATAAAAAATCGCTATAAAGCCGTGTAATCCATATGTTTTTGCTTGACCTGAAATGAGCAAAGCCGTCAGGGAGGAGAACCATGAAGCGATCTGAAAACTGGCGGGCCGTCTTCATCTCAAGCTGTAGGCCCTGTGCCGTGCTGATCGTCGGCTTGATTCTGCTTGCCGGCTGTCGCCAGCGACCGGCGCTCGATCAGCAGAACGCGCCAGAGATCACGGTGGCCGCCGCCGCAAATCTCACCGACGCCTTCGCGGAAGTCGCCAGTCAATTCACGGCCAAGACCGGCGCGCGCGTCGTCTACAGCTTCGGCAGCACGGCTGATCTGACCAGGCAGATCGAGAACGGCGGCCCCTTTGACCTATTCGCGTCGGCTGACGTGGAGCACGTCGATGAGCTGAGTCAGAAGGGCCTGATTGTGCCTGACTCGCGCGCCGTCTATGCGCGCGGCCGGCTCGTCGCCTGGATGCCCCCGCGGGGCCGGGCCAAGATCAATCGCCTGGAAGATGTCACGAGCGCGGACGTGAAGACGATTGCCATCGCCAAGCCCGACCTCGCGCCCTATGGCCGGGCGACCGTCGAGGCGCTCAAGGCGCTGAACGTCTGGCCGGCGGTCGAGTCAAAGGTCGTCTATGGCACGAACGTTTCTAACACCAAGCAATACGCTGCGTCGGGCAACGCAGACATCGCCTTCATCCCGCTGGCCCTGGTGAAGCCGGGCGAAGGGCAATACGTCGAGGTTGACGAGCGACTGCACCAGCCCATAGACCAGGCGCTGGCGATCATCAGGGCCTCTGGCAAACAAGACCTGGCGCGGCGCTTTGTAGACTTTATTCTCGGCGACGAAGGGCAGGCGATTCTGCGGCGCTACGGTTACAGCAATCCTTCAACAAAATAGCGATTCATATTCTTCAAGAGGCGAGCTGAAAAAACTAGAGCGGTTTTCAGATGGGTGTAGCCTGGGAGCGCGGGCATCTTGCCCGCCCGTCTTGCGTATGTGAAAGAAAGCCGGCGAGACGCCCGCGCTCCCAGGCCATAGGCAATTGATAACCGCTCTAGGGGATTCGCAAGAGCCTGCGATGCACTTCGCTCGCATCGCAGGCTTTTGCTCATTCGCAGAAGATCAGCGGACGCGCGTCGTCAATCAGCCCGCATTCATGCGCCAGCTCATAATAGAGCTTTAGCCCGCTCAGGCTTTCGTCGTCCAGATCATAGTGGATATTTCTGGTGAGGTAACTGACCAGCTCGCCTTTCGCCATGCCGAGCTGCTCGGAGTAGAGTGCTGCCAGTTCTTCGGCGTGCGCTACGCCTTCGTGTCGGGCCGCGCGAAAGTCAACGCGGCGCTCGACGCCCGGCGCAAACATATCGGCAGCGTCGCGCCGCATCGCCCAGAAAGCGAAGACGAACGGCAATCCCGTATGCTTGCGCCATTCTTCGGCGAGGTCGTAGACGTGCAGGCCGCGACGGTCAATCATCATCGCCGGGTCGCCGATGATCAGCGCCGCGTCCGAGGTTTCGAGCATCTCCTGAATGCGCGGCGGCGCCGTTCGGTATTCCGGCGTGAGCTTGTAGAATCGGCTGAAGATGATTTCGACGAGTGCCGCCGAGGTGCGCGAAGTGGTGTCGAGCGTCACCGAGCGCACTTCGGCCAGCGGCACCCGTGACGCCAGCACGACGCTATACACCTGCGTCTTTGAAGCGACGCAAGCGCCCGGCGCAATCAGCAGATCAGCCTGGCGCTGATACTCGATCACCGGAATCAGCGCCGCCTCGGCGCGGCGTTCGGCAAGCAGCTGCGCACAACGAACCGGCGCGACATCCGACACCAGCGTGCAGCGACTCTTCTGCTCGCCGTAGAGGAAGCTGTACCAGAGTGGCGCGGCGTTCAAGTAACTCGACGCCGCAATGAATGGCTTATTCATAGGTGTTGGGTGCTGGGTGTTGGGTGTCGGGTATCAGCGTTGGCGCCCATCCAACACCCGACACCCGACACCTAAAGCAGAGGCATTTTCACGCCGCACTCTGGGCAGAACTTCGGCCCGCCTTCCGGCTGATGGCCGCAGCCCGGACAGGTCAGCTTCAGTTTGACCGGGCTGCCGCATTCCGGACAGAACTTGCTGCCGGTGGTCTTGGCGCCGCACGACGGGCAGGAGAGCGAGGCTTGCGGCACGCTCGCGCCGACGCGCATATCAACGCCCGATGCGTAGTCAGTCTGCTGCGCCTTTTGATAAAGCTGATCGCGCGCCGCGTCGCTCATTGCCTGGGCGCGGTTGGCGGCGAAATGCTCTTCAAAGTCCGGCGCGCATTCTTCGCAGAGTCCCGCTTTGGCATTCCAGCAGACCTCTGGACAGACCCACTTGCCGCAGCGCGAACATTGCTTGAAATAGCCCTTGGCTTCTTCGACCGCCTTTTCGAGCGCGCTGTCGTGGGCCTTGCCGCCGGTGGCGCGCTGAATCTCGTAAGCGCTGTTGCCGGCGTTTGAAAAGACCCCGCCGAACAGGTCGCCGGCGGCGCGCAGCAGTCCGCCCGCCGTTCCCGTCAGCGATGGCTGAAAATGCGACAGATAGCCGTTGCCGCATTTGTCACAGTGAAACTTGAACTGATAGCCGCGATCTGTCGACAGATCATCATAATTTGCCGTGAACTTAATCATTGTCCTTCTACTCCTGTTGATTTCGAGGGCCGGGCAAAAACCGGGGAGAGAAACCTGAATGCCCGACGCTCTGCCCCTTTTCCCTACGGTTCGCTTGAGCGAGCAAGTTATCCACAAGCTTCTGTGGAAAAGTCTGTGGAAAACCCCTCTCTTTGACTCGCAAATTTTTGAATTCTACGGACTTTTAGCACTTTGCACAGATTTTGTTCAAATTCTGTTAACAGCAAAAGTTTAATTATTTCTGTATTTAGAGCCTGAACATCGCGATTTACGCGGCTTTTTAAGGCTTTTTGGGGGACTCGTCAATTTCTGCCGCAAACCTGTGCAAAACTTTTTCGGATTCATCAAAAAAATCGCTGCAAATCGGGGCGGCGTGGCACGCCGTTTTAATCCACTTCCTCTTCGAGAATCTGGCCAAGGCGTTCACGGTAGTCGTAAGCCGCTTGCAGCACCTTGCGCGGTTTCGACGCGCCTTCCGACGGGCCGATGAAGCCGCGCCGCTCCATCATATCCAGAATCTTCGCCGCCCGCCCGTAGCCAATCGACAGCCGCCGCTGCAAGACCGAAGTCGAAGCTCGCCCCATGTCGGTGACGATTTCCAGCGCCTGAGAGAACATCTCGTCTTCCGGCCCCTCGGCCTCGTCGCTGCCCGACGAATCCTGATCGCTCAAGGTCACCGCTTCATTGTAATCCGGCTCGGCCTGCTGACGCGTGTGGTCGGCAATCTGCTTGACCTCGACCTCGTTGACAAACGAGCCATGCACGCGGATGAGCCGCGCCGTGCCCGGCGGCAAAAACAACATATCGCCCTGACCAAGCAGGGCCTCTGCGCCGTTCGAGTCAATGATCGTCCGCGAGTCTACTTTCGACGAAACGCGGAAGGCGATGCGCGACGGGATGTTGGCTTTGATAATGCCGGTGATGACGTCAACCGAGGGGCGCTGCGTCGCGACGACCAGGTGGATGCCGACGGCGCGCGCCATCTGCGCGAGGCGCGCGATGCTGGTTTCGACATCGCCGCGCGCCACCATCATCAGGTCGGCCAGTTCGTCTATCGCCACGACGATGTAAGGCAGCGGCTTGCGCGCTTCGGGATTGTCAGCGGCGACCGCCGGCACGGTCATCTGCTGAATCTGGTGGTTGTACTGATCGATGTTGCGCACGCCAAGCTCCGCCAGTTGCCGGTAGCGGTTCTCCATCTCGTTGACCGCCCACTTCAGGGCGTTGGCGGCGCGCTTCGGGTCGGTGACGATGGGCGTCAGCAAATGCGGGATGCCTTCGTACAGCCCAAGCTCGACGCGCTTCGGGTCAACCATGATGAACTTCACTTCTTCAGGCGACGCCTTGTAGAGCATCGAGCAGATGATCGAGTTGAGCGTCACCGACTTGCCGGCTCCCGTCGCGCCGGCAATCAACAGGTGCGGCATCTTCGTCAGGTCGGCGATGTACTCTTCGCCGTTGATCGTCTTGCCGAGCGCCAGCGTCAGCTTCGAGGGCGAGTTCTGGAACTTCGCCGATTCGATGATCTCGCGCAGGCAGATTTTTTCCCGCGTCTGGTTCGGGACTTCGATGCCGACGGTTGACTTGCCGGGGATGCGGTCAATGCGGATCGATTCGGCCTGCAAGGCGAGACAGAGGTCGTCGGCGAGGCCAACGACGCGGCTGTACTTGATGCCGGGGTCGGGTTTGAACTCGAAGGTGGTGACGACCGGGCCGGGATTGATCTTATGAATGTGGCCGATGACGCCGAACTCTTTGCACTTTTCCGCAAGGATGGTGGCGCGCTTTTTCAGCTCCTCTTCCGCCTCTTCGTGATGACCGATAGGGATTTCCAACAGCTCAAGCGACGGCATCTTGTAGGTCACGCCGGTCGACGTCTCAACCGTCGTCTTGCGCTTTGAAGTCAGCTCGCGCTTGTCGGCTTTTTCTGTGGGCGCGGTGCGGACGATGGAAGCGGTGGCGACCATCTCGGCGACTTCCGGGTCCATCACCTCTTCGTCTTCGATGTTACGGGCGGCGCGCGCGCGCTCCTGCCGCGCCGTGCGCATGCGCAGAATTTCGGCGGCGCGCTGGCGATGCGGCGACAAGGTCGGGCCGCTGCTGGCCGCATCGTCTTCTTCAATGTCGTCAATGTCGGGCTCGATCACCGCCGCGCCGAGCGCCGGTGCGCCGGTTGCCGCGGCCGCCGCCTGCGACAGCGCCGGCTCAGGGCTTATGGCGCGTGAAGACTTGACGATGAGAGGCGATTCTTCTTTCAACCGCTTGGCCTCTTCGGCGCGGCGGCGGCGCTCTTCTTCTTGCTGACGGCGCAGATCATCGCGCCGCACTTTCTCTTCCTGCTCGCGTTGGCGGCGCATCTCGTCGTCGCGCCGGCGGGCTTCGGCCAGTTCGACAGCGCGCTGTTTGGCCAGCTCGCGACGCTGGTCTGCACGCACCGTGCGCCATGCCTGAAAACGCGCGAACAGCTTATTCGTCGCTCTGCCGACGAAAGCGAACGCCGCGCCGAGCGCCGCCAGCGAGATGTTCATCGTCAGCATCAGCGTCAGGACCGCGGCGACCGTCAGCACGATAGCCGCGCCGGCGGTGTTGAGCGCGCCCGCAAGCGCGCCTTCAAGGATATACCCGACGCCGCCGCCGTTGCTGCGCGAGTGGCCGAGTAGGACGAAGCCGACTTTTGGGAACAGCGCCAGGACGCCCGACAGCGCGATCAGCAACAGCACCGCGCCGAAGGATTTGCGCACAGGGAATTCCGACTCGTCGGAAAAGAAGGCGCGCGTCGCCACGGCGATCAGCACCAGCAGGATAGGGATGGCCAGCGCCGCCAGCCCGAACAGGTTCAAGAACAGCTCGCCGATATTAGCGCCGACGACACCGATCAGGTTGCGCGGCGGCTGTGGCGGCGCGACCGAATTCAAGCTGGCATCCGAGGGGTTAAACGTGATGAGGCTCAGAAACAAGAGGACGGCGGCGGCCACCAGTAGGACGGCCAGCACCTCGCTGACGTGAGACTTTTTGCCAGCATGCTTTGTCCGAGACTTCTTTGCCATCGCAGATGCTAAAACCTTACCAGAAACTCAGAAATTCGCCAGCGCAAAAATGCAGTAGGCAGTTGTCAGTTGATTCCCTAGCTCCGTTAGGAGCGCGATGTTTATAGTCACCGACGCGCTGAAGATTCAAGCTCCGTCAGGAGCGCAATGTCGCCATTTCGCCCCTCCGGGGCTTGATCCCTTTCTGTAGCTGAAACTATAAACATCGCGTCCCTACGGGACCAGGGAACTGATTACTGCCTACTGTCTGCCGCCTACTTCGTCGGCGCGGCTTTCGTTTTGGCGAAGTCGCCGGCTTTGACGATGGTAATCTTCGCCGGGTCAAGGTGGCGGCGCAAGGCGGCGACGATCTCCGCGGGTGTCAGCGCCAGAACGCGCTTCTCAAAATCGGCGTCCCAGGCCAGCGTGCGGTTCAAGAAGAGATAGCCCGACAGCCGGCCTGCCAGCTCATTGTCCTGAGCGCGCGAGACCTGCCGTGCCTGTAGCCAGCCCGACTTCGCGGCCTGCACTTCGTCTTCGGTGAAGCCGTCTTTCAGGGCGCGGGCAATCTCTTCCTTGAATGCCGCTTCCAACCGCTCGACGTTCTGCGGCGCGTAGATGGCATAGGCCATAAAGACGCCGCTCTTGTCGAGCGAGCCGGCCTGCAACTGCGTGCCGACGCCGTAGCTGAGTCCTTCCTTCTGGCGAATGCGCACGCCGAGCCGCGAGTTCAGGAAGCCGCCGCCGAGCATGTAATTGGCCAGCACCAGTGCCGGGTAATCCGGGTCGTCGTCGCGCAGAGCGAGGTTCAGCCCGGCCAGGAAGAAGGCGTTTGCCTTGTCCGGCGTCTCCAGCGATTTGTTGAGCGGCACGGCGTCCTGATACTTGCTGACGACACGCGCGTACGGGCGCGGGCTCTTCCAATCGCCGAACAGTTCGCCCGTGAGCCGGGCGATCTCTTTGTCATCGAAATCACCAATCACCGCCAGCTCGCCATTCGACGCGCCGTAGAAGTCTGTGTAGAACTTCTTCACCTCGTCGAGGGTGACCGCCTTCAACTCGGCGACATCTTCGTCGGGCGTCGAGACGTAGCTCGGATGACCTTTCGGGTAAGGCAAAAGGTGGCGGCGGAACTCGGTGACGGCGATAGCCGTAGGCTCGCTGCGCTGCGCCTCGATGCCGGCGAGCGCCTCTTCCTTGAGCTGCTCGAACTCGGTGGCCGGGAACACCGGCTGGCGCAGCACTTCGGCCAACAGCCGCAGCACCGCCGGCAGGTTCTCGCGCGTCGTTTCGATGCTCACGGTCGCAGAGGTCGGGCCGCCGCTGACGCCGACGCGCGCCTTCAAGCGGTCGAACTCGTCTTTGATCTGCTGACGCGTATGCTTCGCCGTGCCGCGCATCAACATCTCGCCGGCGAGCTCGCCCGCCGTCGTGCGGTTCATCAAGCTCTTCTCGTCGCCGAAGCGCAGTGTCAGGGTGGCGACCACCGTGTTGCCGCGCGTCTTCTTCGGCAGCAACGCGAGCTTGATGCCGCTTGCCACGGGTCTCAGGGTGCGCGCCTCGATGTTGGCTGGCGACGGGTCGAAGGCTTCGCCGGCAGCGACCGCCGCGTCGCCCTTGTAATCTTTCACCATCGCCGCGATGTCGGGGGTCGGCGGAATCTCTGCGCGGTCGGGCTTGGCGGTCGGGATGAACTGGCCGAGCGTGCGGTTGGCAGGCTTCAGGTAAGCGGCGGCGACGCGCTGCACGTCTTCCGGCGTCACCTTGCGCAGGTGGTCGCGGTTGAGAAACAGCAGCCGCCAGTCGCCCATGCCGATCCACTCGCTCAGCTCGACGCCGACGCTCTCGCTTGAATTCATGTTCAGCTCGACCTGCTTGAGGAGTTGCGTGCGGGCGCGCTCGACCTCTTCTTTGGTCGGCGGCGTCTTGGTGATCTCTTCGACGGTCGTAAGCAGCGCGTTGCGCGCTTCGTCGAGCGACGACTCCTGGCGCACTTCAGCGCCGAAGATTAACAGGCTCGGCTCGCCGAAAAGGACAGGGAAGCTGTTGATGCCGCTCGCCTTCTTGGTTTCAACCAATGCTTTGTGCAGGCGGCCCGATGGCGTGTCGGCGAGAATCTGGCCGAGGATGCTGACCGCGGCGGCGTCCGGGTGCGAGCCGGCGGGGACGTGATAGCCGGCCATCACCAGTTGCACGTCGCCGACGCGGCGCACGGTGACGGCGCGCTCGCCGTCCTGGGTCGGCTCGTCCGTGTAAATCTTCGGCAGCACGCGCGCCGGGCGCGGCAGGGCGGCGAAGTACTGGTTGATCAGCCCAAGCGTCTTGGCTTCGTCAATCTTGCCGGCGACCAGCAGCACGGCGTTATCCGGTTGGTAGTATTTCTTATAAAATGCCTGCAAGCGTTCGATGGGCACGTTCTCGATATCCGAGCGCGCGCCGATGGTTGACTTGCCATAGTTGTGCCAGACGTAAGCGGTCTCGAAGACGCGGTCGGTCAACACGCCCGCCGGGTCGTTTTCGCCCATCTCGTATTCGTTGCGCACGACGGTCATTTCGCTATCGAGGTCTTTCTTGGCGACGAAGGAATTGAGCATGCGGTCGCTTTCGAGGTCGAGCGCCCACTTCAAGTTCTCGTCGGTGGCCGAGAAGACTTCGTAGTAGTTGGTGCGGTCGAACCAGGTCGTGCCATTGACGGGCCGCGCGCCGTGCTCGCTCAACTCCTGCGGGATGTTGGTGTGTTTGGGCGTGCCTTTGAAGAGCATGTGCTCAAGCAAGTGCGCCATGCCGGTCTCGCCGTAGCTCTCATACTTCGAGCCGACCAGATAAGTGATGTTGACGGTGACCGTCTGCTTCGACTGGTCGGGGAAGAGCAGCACGCGCAAGCCGTTGTCGAGCCGGTATTCGGTGATGCCTTCGACAGAGGTAACGCGGGTCATGCCTTTCGGCAAGGCCGCGGCCTGTCCGCCCTGCGCCGCCATCATTGCGGCGGGGCTCGCCCCCGCCAGGCTAACGGCCAGGAGAACAGAGACAATCAATGATCGAATCCTGTTCGGATTAATAAACATCGCTTCTACTCCTTCTAATCCATATCATTCACGTTCACGGGTTCTGGCAGAATGGCCTGCCAACCCGGTGGGCACTACAATTCTTGACTCAGGGCTTCACGCGCCCGCCGGGTCGGGCGATGATTGGCCGCGCGCCGCGCGGCTCTTCAGTACCAGGTATTGCTTGATGAATTCGTCGAGATCGCCGTCAAGCACGCCATCAACATCCGAAGTCTCGTGCTTGGTGCGCACGTCTTTGGCCAGCCGATACGGGTGCAGCACATAGTTGCGAATTTGCGAGCCGAACGAGATGTCGCGCTTCGTTTCTTCCAACTGCGCGGTCTCGGCGCGGCGCTTCTCCATCTCCAGCTCATAGAGCCTTGATTTTAGAATGCGCATGGCGACGTCGCGGTTCTGGTGCTGCGAGCGTTGGTTCTGGCAGGTGACGACGATGCCTGTGGGCAGGTGCGTGATGCGCACCGCCGAGTCTGTGACATTGACGTGCTGGCCACCGGCGCCCGACGAGCGATAGGTGTCAACGCGCAGGTCTTTGTCGAGCACTTCGATCTCGACGTCTTCTTCAACGTCCGGGTAGACGAAGACCGAAGCGAAGCTGGTCTCGCGGCTCGAACCGGCGTTGAAGGGACTGAGGCGCACCAGGCGATGCACGCCGGCTTCCGCGACCATCAAGCCATAGGCGTATTCGCCCGCTACCGTGAAGGTCGCCGACTTGATGCCGGCCTCTTTGCCCGGTTGCTCGTCAACCAGCTCGACCTTAAAGCCGCGCCGCTCGGCCCATCGCAGGTACATCCTGAGCAACATGCCGGCCCAGTCCTGCGCGTCGGTGCCGCCGGCTCCGGCGTTGATCGTGACAATCGCGTCGCGCGCGTCGTTCGGCCCCGAAAGCAGCATCGCGGTTTCGGCTTCATCCACTTCGCCTTCGAGCCGCGTGATCAGCGACTGCAACTCGCCGAGCGAGCCCTGGTCTTCGGCAGCGAATTCAAACAACACCGCGGCATCGTCAACGTCGCGCTCGAACTGGCCGGCGCGGGTGATGGCGGTTTCGAGCCGCGCCCGCCGGCGCAGCACTTTCTGAGCTAGCTCCTGGTCGTTCCAGAAGTCGGGCTGCGCGGTCGCTTCTTCGATTTTGCTTAACTCTGCGCGTTTGGTTTCCGGGTCAAAGAAACCTCCGCAACTCGGCGGCGCGCGCCGCCAGGTCGTCGTATTTCTGTCTCAGTTCTTCAATCATATTTTTCTCAGTGATGAGTGATGAGTAAAAACCGGAAACTGTTCGCTACTCATCACTCATCACTTTCTCTTTCTCTGGAATGAACGATGCGCCAACCAGAATCAGGCTCAAGATCGCGCAGGCGACGGCAAAGACATCGCCGTGGCGCGTGTAAAAGGTCAGCGGCTCGGCCTGCGCTTCGTCCGCGGTCTTGACCTGCCAGACGCGCGTTGCGGTCTCGAACATCGGCGTCTCGCCTTCCGTCTGGCCGAGCGGATGGACGAAGGCCGAGAGGCCGGAATTCGTCGCGCGAATCACATCGACGTTGTTTTCAACGGCGCGGAAGACGGCTTCGGCAAGCATCTGGCGCGGCATCGAAGTCGGGCCGAACCACGACTCGTTAGAAATTTGCACCAGCGCCGTCGCGCCGTCGCGCCGCAGGCGACGCGCCAGGTCGGGCCGCGTCGCTTCAAAACAGATCAATGTCCCCAGCCGCGCGCCTGCCGCCGCGCCGAGCGTGAAACTGGTGCCCGGCGTGATGTCGCCGACCAGCGCCCGTAGGTCTTTGGCAAAGGGAAACCACTTGCGCGCGGGAATGTATTCGCCGAAGGGGACAAGAGCCATCTTATCATATTCGGCGATCTTTTCTCCAGATGGGGCAATGACGAGCGCGCTGTTGTACTGCGTGTCGCGCCCGACCGAATCCTTAGGAAAGCCCCAGCTATTCATCAGCAAGCTGGCGTGGGTGCGCCGCGTGAACGAGGCGATGCGCTGCTGTAAGTTGAGGTCGCGGTCGTACTCGAAGTTCATCGGCGATTCGGGCCAGATGACGACGCCCGCCGCCGCGTGATTGGCGTTTGCTGCCGTGTCGGTTACCTTTTCCCCGGCGTTTTGCAGCGCTTGTTCCGAGAGCCGGAAATGCTGTGTCAGCATCTGCTCGACAAATCGCTCATCGTCCCAGTCGCCGCCGATGGGCACGTTGGGCTGAATCACCGCGACATTGACCGAGCCGGCTTCCGCCGTGTGAGCGGCGCGCAAGCGCTCGCCGTAAAGCACAGAGATGATCGCCAGCAGAATCACCGCCGTCAGCACAGCGAAGCCGCGCCGGCGCTCGAAATAGATCACCCCGAAGACCAACGCCGTGCTGGCCGCGACCAGCAGGGCGCTTACCATGTAGACGCCGCCCAGTCGCGCAATGGCGATCACCGACGGCTGAAACGCTTGCGAGTAGCCGAGGGCGTTCCAGCCGACGCCGCTGATTTGTAGCCTGAGCCACTCGCTAGCGGCCCACAGCACCGGCGCTGCGAGGATTGCCCAGCCGCCGAAGCGTTTGATGACCAGGGCCAGCAGTCCCGCGAACAATGCCGTGAAGACGCCGAGGGTCGCCGAAAAGACCAGCAGGATGACATAGCTCAGCCATAGCGCGATGTCGCCATAGTGATGCATCGAATAAGTCACCCAGTAAGACGAGCCCATGTAGAAGATTGTCCCCGTCGTCCAGCCGAGAATGAACGCGCTCCAGAACCGCCGCTCACGTGCCACTGCCATCACCAGCGGCGCCGTGCAGACCCACCCCAATGACCACCAGTTCCATTCCGGGAACGCAAAGATCATCAACAAGCCGGAAAAGACCGCCAGCAACAGGTTGCTGACGAAGGGGGCATGCGATTGTTGATAAGGCAGAACGCGGGCGACGCGGAAGCGCGCCGCGAGCAGGTCTTCGCGGGAATAGACCGGCGGCACCGCTTCTTCTCGGATTGCGGACTTGAATGCCATGCGCAGATCAATCATAGCCGAAGGCCTGCGATTCACTCCACAACCTCGTCATGAATCATCTCGGCCATAAACGAGCTACGCACGAGCGGGCCGGAAAAGACGGCGCGAAAGCCGAGGCGTTCGCCGAGCTCGCGGTAAGCGGCAAACACGTCGGGGTGGACATATTCTTCGACAGGGAGATGATGGCGCGTCGGTTGAAGGTATTGGCCGATGGTCACCACGTCAACATCGTGGGCGCGCAGGTCTTCGAGCAATCGCCGCACTTCGTCACCCGTCTCGCCTAAGCCCACCATCAAGCCGGATTTCGTCAGCACCTCGCGTGAATACAAGCGCGCGTTGCGCAGCACGTCGAGCGATTGTTGATAATCGGCCTGCGGGCGCACGCGGCGGTAAAGGCGCGGGACGCTCTCGACGTTGTGATTGAAGGTGTCAGGCCGCGCGTCGAGTACCGCATGCAACGCCTCGCGGCTGCCTTTGAAGTCGGGCGTCAGCACCTCGATCTTTGCGCCCGGCAAACGGCGGCGCACCGCTTGAATCGTGTGCGCGAAGTGCGCCGCGCCGCCATCAGGCAACTCGTCGCGGTTGACCGAGGTAATGACGACATAGCGCAGGTTCAATTGCGCCGCCGCTTCGGCGACCTGTTCCGGCTCGTCACGGAGCGATGCCATCGGCAGGCCGCGCCCGGTCTTGACCGCGCAGAAGCCGCAACTGCGCGAGCAGACATCGCCGAGGATCATAAAAGTCGCGGCGCCGCGCGCGAAGCAGTCGTGGCGATTCGGACAGCGCGCCTCTTCGCAAACCGTGTGCAGGCCGCGCGTCCTGAGCATCCGTTTCAACTCGTGGTCGGCCTCGACGTTGCGCTGCGGCTTGCGCAGCCATTCGGGCAGTCGCGGCCCGTTCGCCTTCAGTCCTTCAATCTGTATGAGCATCGTCATTAAATTCCGTCTTCTCGCAGTTGATAAAGCAAGTTGTCTTCGATCCGATAGAGCAGCGGCGCGATCAACGTCTTAGGATAGCGCAGGCGCAGCCGTTTTGCTTCACTCAAAACGAAGTCCACTTCGTTGCCGATCTCGAACATCGGTGCGAAGTGCATGAAGTGATGCTCGGCGTACTCGCTGTCCCAACCGGCATTCTGGACCAGCCCGTTAATGAAGGCGTCACGCTTCGAGTTGAGATTCACCATGCCGCACTGGTTGTGGCCCATCAAGGCAATCGCACGGACGCCGCCGACGGCGATGGCGTAAGAGACTTTGAATTCGCTGTAGCGCAGGTTGGCGCCGCCGGCGCGAATGATGTAAGCGAAGTTGTCGGGGATGCGCAGGTGCTTGCGGTGATCCATGCACATGCCGATCAGCAGTTGCGCCTGGTTGTAAGTCTCGAAGGGGCGTTGCAGGTTGTGATACTCAAGCAGCAGGCCGATTGGCGTTCCGCGATAAGCCAGTGCGATGTCGCTGGCCGATACCACCGGGATCAATCTGTTCATGTAGAAATTGTAGCGTGATACTCACGGAAAAGGGAGCGCCGGCGCGGCGGCCACGCCGATGACCTGGTCTGCGCCGCCATAATAAAAAAGCCAGCGATTGCCATCGCGCGCCATGCCTTCGACGAAGACGACGTTCGGCACCTGCCCCGCCTTCTCCCATTCGCGCTCGACCCGAAAGATCGGCTCCTCGGCGCGGGCGATGACCTTCGTCGGATCATTGCGGTCAAACAGCACCCAGCCGGTGGCATAAGCGGTCTTCTCGTCCGCGCCGTTGTAGATTAGCAGGATGCCCGCTTTCGTCATGATGGGCGGCGGCCCCGGCTCGACGACTTTGGCGTCAAAGCGTCCCGCTCGCCGTCGCAGCACCGGCTGGTCGAGCGCCTCTGTCCAATGAATCAAGTCGGTGGAGTAAGCGACGCCCATCTCGTTGACGTCTTTGGCCGGGTCGGCCATGTAGTACATCCAGTACCGACCGTTTACCTTCTCTGTCAGGATCGCGCCCGACTTCGTCCAGCCGACGTTCCAGCGCCCGCGGTTCGCCGGCATGATCACCCCTTGCCGCTGCCAGTGAATAAGGTCTTTTGAGGTCGCCAGGCAGAGCTGCGCTTCCTGTTTGTTATAGCCGGTGTAGGTCAGGTAGTAGGTGCCGCCGATCTTCACCAGTCGCGGGTCTTCGACGCCGCCGTCCTTTTCGTAAGCCGCTTCGGGCGCAAGCACCGGCTGCGGGCGGCGCGTGAAGTGAATGCCGTCCGCGCTCTCCGCATAGCCGAGCCGTGACGTGCCGCGTTTGTCCTGCGCGCGGTAGAGCATCACGAACCGGCCACCCTTTTTGATGACGGCGGGGTTAAAGACGCCGGCTGATTCAAAGCCCTCGCCTTGCGGCGCGAGTATCGGATTGCCGTTGTTCAGGCGCTGCCATGGCTCGGATGATTGGAGAGCCGGAGCCGCAAGCGCGATCAGCGAGACAAGGCCAAGCGCAACCATGCTACTTCGTAGCAAGGCGGCAGTGAAACAAGCTCTCATAAGACGGTTGCTCCGCAAAGCAAACTTCGAGCGTGAGTATCGTGCGACCAGTCGGCCATCAACCAGTCAGCTATCTTACCTCAGGCTGCGCAGGCGGCCTGGGGTCGTTTCCTGCTTGAGGCGCGCCATGACCGCTTCGACCTCTTCGAGTTTGGAAGGGACGGCGGCGGACATCACCTTCGCCCCGCCTTCCGTGACCAGCACGTCGTCTTCGATGCGCACGCCGATGCCTTTGTACTTCTCGAAGGCCGGGCGCACCGCGGCGATGAACTTTTCGTTCTCCGGCGTCTTCGGCAGCATGTCCAGGGCGTCGGGCCGTATGTAGATGCCCGGCTCGACTGTGAAGACCATCCCCGGCGCGAGCGGCGTCGTGTAATCTCCCACGTCATGCACGTTCATGCCGATCCAGTGCGTCGAGCCATGCATAAACCAGATGCGGTATTCGTCATTGTCTTTCGAAGTGATCAGCCCGAGCCGCAGCAACCCTTCTTTGATGACATCAGCTGAAGCCGTGTAGATCGGATTGCTGTTCAGCCCCTGCCCCGAAGTCGCAAGCCTGACGCCGGGTCGTATGTGCTTGATGGCTTCCATCTGCGCCGCATAAACGAGACGGTAAATCTCCGCCTGCTCCTTCGTGAATTTGCCGCTGATCGGGATCGTGCGCGTCACGTCGCCGGTGTAGTGATCGTACTCAGCCGAACAGTCCATAAGCAGCAAGCCATTGGCCGGCAGCGCTTCTTGATTGGTTTCGTAATGCAACGTCGTCGCGTTGGCGCCGCCGCCGACGATGCACGGATAGCCCCAGTCGGCGTTGTGGCGGCGGTAGGTGTATTCGAACTCGGCCTGCAACTCGTACTCAAAGACGCCCGGCGCCGCCAGCGCGTAAGCGCGGCTAAAAGCTTCGGCAGTAATATCAACCGCATGCTGGAGCAGGCGCAATTCCCAGGGTGACTTGCGCAAGCGCAGCTCGGAAAAAATCGGCCAGGCATTCTTGACCGTCAGCCCGACCGCCGTCGACGCCATCTGCGCGGCGAGCGTCTGCTCCGATCTGAACTCGCGCGACTCGCGTTCGTTGGGGAACGGTAGCGGCAGCAGCAGGTAAAGCTCGCCTTCGCTGTTGCGAATCGCATCTCTCAAAGTGCGAAACTCCTCGCGCCAGCTTTCGAGGCGCGGGCTCTCGAATTTGGTGATCTCGCCGCGTTGTGAAAGTATCCCGCCGGCGCGCGGATCCAGAACCGCAAGAAAGCCATTCAGCCATGCGTCATCCCAGACTTCCTGGACGCCGCTCTGGGCGCGCGATTCTTCGACCGAGAGCATGTGGCCTGTCCAGGTTTCCGCCGCGGGATTGCGGTGCGGCATGAAAAGAATCTCGCGCGTCGTCTTCGCACCCGGAATGAGGATCAAGGTCGCGCCGGCTTGCTTGATCCCTGTCAGGTAATAAAAGTTATTCTCCTGCCGGAAAGGATAATCCACATCGAGCGTGTACGGGTGCGGCACGCCGCTGAAAAGAATCAGCAGCCCGCGCTGGCCGACGCGTTTCATGACTTCGGCGCGGCGCGCGGCAAGCTCGGCCAGGCGGTCGGCCTCGGCAATCTTCGGCGCGGGCGGAGTGATGTTCCAGAGCGTTGATGAGCCATTGTTCTCTTGCGCCGAATGATCCGCGCGGATGAGCCGGACGACGCCAGTTCGCGCGTTGATCGACAACGCCAGGGTGAGCAAGAGCAAGCCGGTCGCGATCTTTTGCATCATTGAGAGGCCCTCCTTAAGCCGGGCCGAATTATACGGCAACTCTTTGAGAATGTCTCGGCGGCAAAGCGGGAAGAAATACAAAAGCCGCCGAGTTGCCCCGGCGGCTTGCTTTTGCTCAATTGTGACGACGGCTACAAAGCCGCCGTGCGGCGATCCGATCAATCACCGAAGCCTGCGGGCGTGACGTCGGTCTGCGGCTTTGGCTTGTTGATCTTCAACTGTACGATCTGTGCCTCCGGCCCGGACTCTTCCTTCAGGATGTGCTGGCGGTAGAGCTTCGCCATGCGCTCGTTATCCTGCTGGCTCATCTTCATGGCGCGGGCGCGCTGCTTCTCCTGGCGGGCGTTCTTGGCAATGCCGAGCTCGTCCAGGTCGTGCTGCACTTCGTTGGTGACGATGGCATCATCAAGTAACAGCGAATGCGCCGTGCTGTTGAGCGGCACCGCCTTGCCGCCGGCGAAGATTTCGTGGCGGCCATACTCTTCGTACCACTTCGTCAGCGTCGCCGTCATGTGCATCTTCTCAATGATATTGCGCCAGCCCACACCCGTGTTGTACGCGCAGAAGCTGATCTCGCCTTCTTGCGTCGCATAGGGGATGATGCACTGCTCTGTGCGGCGGAAGTCGTAGTTGAACAAATCCTGGAACCACATGCCGGCGATGAAGAGGAAGTTCCAGCGGTCGCGCCGGCGCTTCTCGATGTCTTGAACGGTGCGGTCGCCGCTGACCTTGCCGTAATCTTTGCCGCTGGCGCCGAATGATTTGTCGAACTTCATCATCAGGTCCTTGATGCGGAAGTGGGTCGGCGCTTTGAACGGATCATAGTTGCGCAGCAGCGCCAGGCCGGCGCCGACGAGCGACAGGAATTTGCCGCGCGCCGCGTCGTTCACCCTCATCAAGTCTTTGGCGAACTGGTCGGCGTCAAGGAAGGCGGTCACCGGCGCCGCTTCCTTGGTCTCTTTATCGATCATCACCGCCATGCCGATGCCGCAGTTCGGGTGGCAGCCGCAGCTCAGCTGGCCCCACTCCTTGTCCGGCCCGTGCACGAGGTCGGCCCAATCAGAGAAGGTGCTCATGAACGAGATCGGGAACCAGTCGCGCGTCGGCTCGCCGATGCCCGTCTGGTTCTTGATGTCGTGCGCCATGTGCGACAGCGTGTAACGCTGGGCGTGGCGGCGCTCGTCTGTGACCTCTTCGTCGCGGCCCGTGAACGACACCGGCTGGAATGACAGGAAGGATATCTTCTTGGGGTTATCGAGCGCGAACTTGATGATGCGCCCGACCTGCTCGTTGTTGATGCCGTTGACGATGGTGGTCACCGGGACGATCTCGACGCCGGCAGCGTGCAGGTTCTCGATGGCGCGCAGCTTAACGTCAAAGAGGTTGCCGACCATGCGGTGTTCGTTCGCCGCGTTGCCGATGCCATCAAATTGCAGATAGGCGTAACGCAAACCGGCTTCGGCGGCCTGCTTGCAGAACTCGGCGCTCTTGGCGAATTCGATGCCGTTGGTTGCCGCCTGCACCGAATTGTAGCCGACCTTACGCGCGTAACGAATGGCGTCGAAGAAGTATGGCGACAGCGTCGGCTCGCCGCCCGAAAACTGCACGGACATCTGGCGGCGCGGCTTGATCGAGATGGCGTTGTCGAGCATCGTCTTGATGTCTTCCCACGACAGCTCGTGCACGAAGCCGACCTGGTTGGCATCCATGAAGCACGGGTCGCACATCATGTTGCAGCGGTTCGTCAGGTCAATCGTCAACACCGAGCCGCGCCCGTGCTTGACGGTACTCGATCCGTGGTTGTGCAGCTTCTCGTCGTTATGGGCGAGGATGTCGCGGCCTGGGAAGGATTTTTCAAGGTGTTCTGAGAAAGCCGGGTCGATTGACATCACGTCTTCAAAGTGGCCGTGCTTTTCACAGTCCTTAACCATCAAGATTTTGCCATCGCGCTCGATGATCTGAGCTTTAATCTCGCCAACTTTTTCGTTGAGCAGAATCTCGTGCGGCAGCTTGCCGTCAATGATCTGCTGGCGAATTTCGGGCACGCACTTCGGGCAGAGGCTGTCGGTGGTGCGCGGCCAACCGAGGGGCGGCTTGGTCTTCTCGTAAGACTTCAGCAGCGGCTTATCTGACCATTTCGGCGTGAAAGAAGGATTCGGTTTGATGCGATTGAGCGGCTCGTACACATGCCACAGGGCATTGGCCGTCACTGCCAATCCTTTCTCCACGTACTTGATTGCTTTTGCCATTTCTTTTCTCCTGTCAGTAGCGAAGCCCTGTCGGACTCCCACGCGCTTCGCCTCGGTTTAAGTCACACCCTTTCAATTAAGTGGTGCGCATCATTGCCTTCTCGAAATCTCTCCACCTAATGGCGCGCTCCATTGAGAATGAATCACGCTTCGGCCTTTTCCGCCTGCTCGATTTGGTAAACCCGGCGAATCGTTTGCAGTGATTCGCGGGCGACGAGGCCTTTCGCCGGCAGCGTCTGCGGCTTGCGCTTGTTGTCGAAAGTCGCCACCTGATGCACGCAGGCGATGGTGCAGTAAGGCGCGCACGCCTTCTTGGTGTTGTACTCGCGGCGAATGTCTTCGGGGGTGTACTCCTCAATCGGGATGCCGGGATAGCCGCGCTGCTGCGAGCAGTAATGCACCAGGCCGTCTTCGCAGATGTAGAGGTAGCGCGCCCCTGCGCGACAGCGCCACTTATTCGGTTTGCCGTCGGCCAGATTGTCCTGGAACTGGTTGACGCGCGTGTGGCCCTTCTTGCCGATCTCCTTCATCTCCTGATAGACCTCGCGCTCGACGCCCTTGAGCGGCTTGAGCGTGCCGAGGCCATCGTGAATGATGCCGAGCGAGCTGGAAAATCCGAGCTCGACGGCGCGCTTGCCGATCACCAGCGCGTCTTCGGGCGTCTTGATGCCGCCGCCGATCACCGAGTTAATGTTGACCTTGAACTCCGCGAGCTCCGAGAGCCATTGCAGCTTTTTGTCGAGCAAGCGCAGGCTCTTTTTCGAGACCTCGTCGGGGTTGATGTTATCGATGCTGATCTGCATGTATTCGAGGCCGGCGCGGTTCAGCGTCTCGATGCGCTCGCGGGTCAGCAGGTAGCCGTTGGTGATCATGCAGGCGAGCATTTTATGATGGCGGATGCGGGCGATGATCTTATCAATCTCCGGGTGCAAGAGCGGCTCGCCGCCGCTAATAATGATGGCCGTCGTGCCGAGGGCCGCCAGCTTATCCAGTCGCCGCTGCATGACCGCGAACGGCACCGGCTTTGAAACGTCGTCGTACTCGTTGCAATAGGTGCAGCTCAGGTTGCAACGCCGCATGGGGATGATATGAGCGAGTATCGGGTGCCCGGTCGACAAGACGCCCTTGGCGAGAAACTTGAATTCGCGTAGATAAATCTTCAGCTTGCTTGTCGTTCTCATATGATTAAACGGGAATCAAGCAACCTGCATGGCTCGGGCCTGCTTTTGTGAGCCGCTGTACAGGCGTATGAAACTCAAGAGCAACTGATATTCCCCTTTCGGGTTCCTTTCAATCTTTCGTCTAAGCCCCGCTATATCTGCAAATATCTCAAGCGCGCGGCCCCACCGTGGATGCCTCAATAAGCTCTCAAATCAGCTTTTGACTCAAACTCGAAACCGAGTTCCGATTCCCAGGCGACTTAATGACACAAACCCGGCGGGGGAAGCGCTGTGGCGGCCAATTTGACTCGAATCTGGAAAAATCTATTATGGCTTTTATCAAGCTCAACGGTTTTGCATGACCACGCACCTTACCATAAGGCCGGCGGCGCTTTCAACTATTTTGGGCGCAGGGAGGCGAAAAATCTTCAGGCTGGCCGAAATGACCCACGCGCGGGTCTGGCAAGTCCGTTGAGGCTATCGAGTCGGCAATTGTTCCCCTGTCTTGACGGATTTGAGTTGCGCGATGATCTCTTTGTTGGCTTTCGGAAAAGCGTAATTGTCCAGCTCATCTGGCTTAACCCAGCGCACCGCCTGACTCAGGCGCGCCGCCGCGCGGCCTCCCTGGTAGTGGCAGTGGAACGCGTGAAGCGTGATGCGAAAATGGGTGTACGAATGGGGCACAATGGCAAACGATTCGCCGACCTCGACATCGAGACCGGTCTCTTCTTTAATCTCGCGGCGACAGCATTCGGCGAGCGTTTCGCCGGGCTGGCGTTTGCCGCCGGGGAACTCCCAGAGATTGCCGAGCAGCCCTTCAGCCGGGCGCAGCGCGATCAGCACTTTGCCGTGGCGATGCACGACGCCGATAGCGATTTCGTGATGCGGCACGGCGGGCCGCGCTGATTTCACCGGAAAGGCCGTTGCGCGGCCTTCTTGAAAGGCGCGACAGAAGCGGCGAATGGGGCATTCGTGACACAATGGGCGTTTAGGCTTGCAGACCAATGCGCCCAGTTCCATCAAGGCTTCGTTGAACGCGCCGGCCCGGCCCGCAGGCATCAGCGCGTCGGCAAGCTGTTGCACTCGACGGCGCGTCGTCGCCCGGCGAATGTCTGCATCAACGGCATAGACGCGCGCCAGCACGCGCAGGACGTTGCCGTCTACGGCGGCGCAATCGGCGCCAAAGGCCAGGCTGGCAACCGCCGCCGCCGTGTATGGCCCGAAGCCCGGCAGTTGTCGCAATGCCTCTGGCGATGCGGGGAGCTTGCCGCCATGCTCGCGAAGAATGGTTCGCGCGGCGGCGCGCAGATGGCGCGCGCGGGCGTAGTAGCCAAGTCCCTCCCATGCTTTCATCAACCTTCGGTCATCGGCGGCGGCGAGCGCGGCAAGGTTTGGAAATTGTTCGAGGAACCGTCGGTAAAAAGGAATCACCGTCGCCGCCTGCGTCTGTTGCAGCATGACTTCGGATATCCAGATGCGGTACGGGTCGCGCGCCGCCCGCCACGGCAGCGGGCGCTTGTGTTTGGCAAACCAATCGAGCAACCGGGCGACCAGTCTGCTCCGCGAGCGATGGCTCGGGAAGACTTGATGGTTGCGCGCATGTGCGGAGCCGTCACTTTCCATCCGATTGATTCCTGTGGGAAAATTCAGGGTAGCATAAACGACCGCCGACAGACGACAGATGACCGACGAGCCGCGTCTGTCGTCTGTCGGCGGTCGCCTGTCGGTAAAGCCTATGCCCGAATTGCCGGAAGTCGAAACCGTCCGCCGCAGCCTGTTGACGCGGCTGCCGGGCCGAACAGTTACTGAGATTCGCGTGCGCGACGCCAGGCTGCGCGTGCCGGTCGCCGAAGCGCAGCTCCATGAGCTGATCGCCGGCCAGCGGGTCACAGAGCTTTCGCGCCGCGCCAAATACTTGATCATTCACTTTGATAACCGCAGCCGCTTGATCGTCCATCTCGGCATGAGCGGACAGTTATTGCTGGTGTCCGCGGACGTGCCATTCGATAAGCACGACCATGTGATCTTCTCGCTCGATGGTGGGCTGGAGCTGCGCTTTCGTGATCCGCGCCGCTTCGGCATGGTCGTGGCGCTCGCCGAGTCAGAGTTGAGCGATTATGCGCCGCTCCGCCGTCTGGGGCCTGAGCCGCTCGCGGCAGACTTTACCCCCGATTATCTTTTCGCGCGCTCGCGTGGATCGAAAAAGCCTGTGAAGAATTTCCTAATGGATCAGCAGGTGATTGTTGGGGTCGGCAACATCTATGCCAGCGAATCGCTGTTTCTGGCCGGGATTCACCCGTTGCGGCCCGCGGGGCAGATCAGCCGCGAACGCTGGCGGCGGCTGACCATGGCTGTCAGGCGTGTCTTGCGCAACGCGATACGTCAGGGCGGCACGACGCTCAGCGACTTTCGCGATAGCCAGGGTAATGCCGGCTACTTTCAGACCGCCCTGCGGGTCTACGGGCGCAAAGGCGAGCCGTGCCGCACCTGCCGAACATCGATTCGCGCCCAGGTAATTGCCGGGCGCTCGACCTTCTTCTGTCCCAGATGCCAGCGATGAATGTTACCGACGCCGATCAGCCGATCAGACCGACGCCAGTCGCGGCGGCGCGGTTGGTGCAACTGACCCGCAAGCGCGGCATGAGCGAGGCGCACTTTGCCGAGATGCTCGCACAACTCGGCCAGCGGCGGGCCGGCGTCGTTGTCGCCGACGAAGCGACTGACCGGCTTGCGGAGACGGTTGCTGAAAGCCTCTTTGAGCTGAGCGTAGAGGCTCTGCCCGACTGCCTGACCTGCGGCGCTTGCTGCGCTTTCTTCCATCAAATCGCCGTGCTTGATCGTGATCCGACGCCGCGCCGTCTGACATGGATGGTGTGGGAGGCGGGCGAGGTCAGCGGGCCGAAGACGCGCTGGCTGCGGCGCGAGCCAGACCGGGGCCACTGCATCGCCTTTACGGGAAGCGTGGGCGAGCATGCCCGCTGCGCGATCTACGAATTGCGCCCGACCTCTTGCAGGGCGTTTGAAGCAGGCAGCGACCGCTGCCGGGCTGTGCGCCGCGCTTACGGATTGGAGCCGCCGATGAGCGGGCTTGAGTGGGCCGAGTATGCGAAGCGTCTTCGGGCCGATGATCTCAGCGCCGAGTTGAATCATGTGGAAACCCTCAACGACCGCAAGGCGGCGAGCTTCAGCGGACGAGACAGGCTAACCCTGCTCGGCGAGATGATCGATTACAACTGCGCTGGGCTCGCAGAGATTTTCCGCGAGGCGGAGCGGCTGCAATCCTTGCTGATCGGGAAGGAAAGCGCGGCAATCACGACCGACGCGGCGCGACGGGTAAACGCCATCAACGGAGAATTGCGGGCCGTGACCACGGCCATTGCGAGGCTGCCGCTGATTGAATCGCTTGAGCCGTTCGACGCCGCGCAGATTGAAAGGGCGAGCGACGATTTCCTTAAAGTCGCCGCCCAATCACAGGCGGCCTTAGAGCGCGCCGCACGCTGGCTACAGGCGATTGGCGAAGAGGTGTTTGCTACATTCGCAATGCCGCTGGCAATCTGGTGAGCCAGGTCAGATGAACCGCCTCTGTAAATGGCAGGTCAATACTTCAATTATTCACAAGCAGTGTGGTATAATTGCTCATTCAAAGGAGAATAATGATTAAACAAGTGAAGAAAGAATGGCTCGCGCTTTGCCAAACCTGTAAATGGAATGGGAAACGTTGTCCGGAACACGCGGAGTCCAAACAAGAAGTGACGAATCATCTGAAACGCTATCCTGAGCATAAGGTGCGCGTTTTAGTGACCGGGGGATAAGCGTTGTCGAGAGCATCTACGAAAGACCACACAGAAGAATATAAGGGCCACGAAATCCAGCTTACGGGTAGTGGCAAAGGATGGGCATATCGGATTCCCGCAATAAGTGGGAATAGGCCGACTATGCTGTACTCAAAGAAAGAAACGGCGCTTCAAATCGCTAAGGGAGTCATAGACCGCTTCACGTCCGTGTAAACATTTTCACCACTTCTTCATCATCACGAATTAACTATTCAGGCACACTAGAACCCAGTTCTACTACCCTGCTTGTAACTTCCTGGGATGATAAGGATGACTCGTACGGGATTTGAACCCGTGTTACCGCCGTGAAAGGGCAAAAGGGGCATTTGGTACGGGTTAGTAGAGGATCGTATGGAGTGATATATTTGTTGATTTTGAATAGCTTAAGCGGATTAGTAATTTGTACCGCTTGATATGGATTAGTACCGATTTATATGCATCCTCGTCACCATAGCGTCACCAGATTTTGAACGTAATCGCTATAATCCGTCTGATGCTCCGCGTTATTCAAGGAATGCGCGGCCCTCCATCTGTATGCTATTGTCCTGCCTTCAAAATCCTGTCAGCAGCCCCGAAAATCTTCATGGCTGACTTCTCAGGGATAATCTCACCTTTGAGCCAAGACTGGATATAGCCCCTGGCATACTCTGCCCCTGGCAGGCTCAGGGATTCACACAGCAGCATCGCCACGGCCTCCGCCTCGGCCTCCCTGAGGCTCTTGGGCGTCGTCGCTGGTTCGCTGAAGGAGGTTTCTGCCGTGTGGCCTAGCTCGACGTGGGCCAGTTCGTGAAAGAGCGTTTTATGAGGCATCGCGGCGACCGGCGAGATAGCTACCTGCCGCTTCTGCGCATAGCCTTGCACGTTGCCGTCTGTGGTCGTAAAGGGGATTTCCTCTATGCCTAGCGCGGCTAGTGTTCTATCTTTGCTCCATTCAGCCATCATAGGCATTGCTATAGGCTCGCCATTAGTCTGCGATAGCACAAACCATAGAGGCTTCCAGACAAAGGTAGTAATGACTAGCTGCTCATCATTACTCTTTTCATCCTTCATCTTTCGGGTTAGTGGCATACATAGCCATATAGCTTTCTCGCCTTTCTTTACCTGCCTGTTTAGCTTTTGCCAGCCGGGATAGGTGTTGATTGGCCCTGGCTCTATGCCTCTAATCTGGCATTGCACCATAGCGGCTATCTGATTGCCTAAGCTGTAGCCCCAGAATGCGTTATAAGCTTTCAGGATCAATCCTGGCTGGCTGACTGCTTGCTGTAATAGCTCTGTCCATTTGGTCTGATTTTCCATAAATCCTCCATCAAAGATGAAGGGGATAGTCACTCTACCTATCCCCTATCCTGATTAGTTGGCATAGAGCATCAGGTAATAGGCTCTATCGAAGTCATAGGCGGGGTGTGTACGGACATTCTTTAGGTTGAATGCCCATGCTCTAGTCTCTGCACTACGCTTGCCCCAAGTGCGATAGTCGCCTTTCCTGCTGTGATATTCGACATGGCAAGTTTCGTGTGCTGGCTCTACCTGAGTCCCGCCGTTGCTTCTATAGATGGGGTGATGGAGGTTTATGGGTTGATCTTGGGTGATTTGCTGATTGCAGAAGTAGCAGACTAGAGGCTCATCCTCACTACTAGCTGCTGCTTCTAGCAGTTCTTGTTCTTGCTGTTGGTGGTTATAGCCTGCATAGGTTTGCTCACCTATAAGGCTCTTGATGTCGGTTGCTGCTTGGGTGTATTCTGACATTGGATTTAGCGATCCTTTCTACCTGCTAACACAGGTGGGAATTCAAGGCTCAGGGTGTTCCTAGCATCTTGAGCCTTTACCTTTTACAGAATGCCTTTGGACTTTGCCGCTGGCCTAATTACTTCATAGTTTACCAATACTATATATAGTATATATCATATATAGTATAATGCTGTCAAGCAAAATCTCCCTATTGATAGTAAATACTATTGAAAGTATATATTAGATAGAGTATAGTAAGGGCGGGAGGATTTATGATACAGGTGAAACTAGATGAGGTACTAGAAGAGAAGGGCCATACTCTCTATTGGCTGGCTAAGGAAACTGGCATCAGTCACAACACGCTATGGAGAATGAATAAGGGTTTATCTACGGGGATCACATTTGATGTGCTAGACCGGATTACTGATGCTCTTGAATGTGAGCCTAGCGATATTCTAGTCAAAGTAGTAGAGGGCAAAAAGAAATCCAAGGGTAATAGCTAGGAGTTGTCATAGGGGTCGAAGAGAGATTCATCTAGTCGAATTTGTCTTGAGCCACTTTTTTTTAATTGGATCAGTTTTTGCCTTTCCTTTGATACTATTTTCTTTTGGGCTTGGCGCTGTGACATATGCCATTGACGTATATGGTATATTCACTCATATGAATCAAACTATCCAACCAACCTCCACAAAAATAGCTGGCGACCAAATACTAAAATTGGCAGGCAATATAGCAGGATTTATTAGGAAAAACAGCCGGGGCTATGACCAAGCCAAAGCAGCACTAGGGATGGCGTCTACATTACTATTAGAAAACATTTCTAATCTTTGGACACAGCACGATTGATTTCGACTAGCTCCCTAAGAATTTTCTTTAGTAATTCAATCATGCAATCTGCCTGCTTAGTATCCATGATTCTACATCCTAAATGTAGTCTATTTCTCTAATACTTTACAAACATCCTTAGAGATTTTATCTTCATTATTCTCTGGAATAATATTTCTCCACGCTATTTCGGCTAAACTAGTTGGTCTAATTCTACCGATCTTCTCATGGTTCTCCCCATAATCCACACCATCTAGATATCTAACCATCCCCTCACAATCATATTCTTGTAAGACAAGAGTGAAGATATAAGGCGCGTGATGTTTAGGCCAATTTTTCTTTCTAGATTTCTCATATTCATCTTTGAATTTCTTGGATTTTGGAACTACTTTTAACCAAATCTTTACTGTATTCCCCTTGGTTTTAGTTACTCCATTTATATTGTAGTAGAGAAGCAAAGTTGGCGATTCTAGAATTACTTCTTTTGAGTCGTTAACCTGTCCTTGGGAATTACCAAATAATAACAAGCCGGCCATAACACTCAATAAAACTCTTTTCATATGCTAAACTCCCTTCCAACTTGAATGGCTAGACTGAGGCCAAGAGCTACATGAATTCAGCTTGCCTGAGAGCTATAGGCTTTCTGGCAAGTCTACATAGCAAGCCATCTATACTTCAAAATAGAAGCGCCTGCAAGCCCCTAGCAGCGATCTCGTCAGGAGGTTCCTTCTGATGGGACGCGGCAAGAGGCTTCAGCCTAAGAATATGGGGCTTAAGCTAAAGCAGATTCGAGACCGTTTAGGCTATTCTCAGGAGCAGATGGCTGATCGTCTACAACAGGCTGTCCCTGAAGCCTCGATCTACCCTGGTCATATTTCGCAATACGAGGGTGGTAGCAGAGAGCCTTTCCTGGTGGTTCTATTAGCCTATGCAAAGATTATAGGGGTGTCTATGGATGTGCTTGTGGATGATGAGATTGATTTGCCTAGAAAGCTGCCTAGCAAGGCAAAGCATAGACCCTAGTAGAAGACGGTTTCTCTTTTTCCTATTTAGGTATAGCAAACTGGTAGAGTCTGGGAAGGGGTGGGGGTGTGGATAACTGCATTAGGTTAGAGATCGGTATTGCCTTATAGAACTAATCTCGCCTTTTTCAAAGACGCTTTCCAATATGACTTCACCATCTTCGCTAAGGTCTAAATGCCGTGGGAAGTAACCATGAGCAGTTGATAAATAGTAAAAAAAGAGTTTCTCTGTGCTCAATATGATTCCATCAATGGAGAATAAGTGGAGCATTACTCCTGGAAATACAGGTGCAGGAAGAAGACTACTATAGTGAGTGAAGTTGAGACCATCCACGGTTATACTCCCGCGTATCCACTGACTTTCAGGGCGATGTAGCGGTATCCCTTCTGGTGGAGGGGTTCCTTGAACAAAAATATGCCAGTAGATTTCGTTTTCTTTGAAGGCAACCCGGCCAGTATTCTTTATGAAAAAGGAAAACTCCGCTTCACGAGGATTGCTTTCATGCGATATGAGGTTAAAAAGAATGCGGGCTTCCGCTTTGTTGCGCTTCTTTATTATCCAAGAAATGAAGGCGGTTATGAGTATGCCGACTATAAAACTGGAAACAAGATTTGCCCAAAAGCCCGGCCAGAAATTAATCCAGAAATTGGGATCGTATAAACCCATCATGCGTTCAATTCCTCCACGTCTGGAACCTAGACCGTGTGCTATGACGAAGAGACACCCTACCTCCTGACAAGAAAAGCTAATATTTCTCTACTATACGCCTTCGAGGAATGTCAATTACTGCTGTATAATGCTCATTTTGGGATAAATGCTTTTGGAGGTATTGAATATGAAATATCATGTAGTAGCAGGGATTACATATTTTCTAATTACGATACTATCGAGGCCGGACGGTAACGGCATAACTGCAACGATGCTTTGCCGGAGTCCAAATACTTTTGGCGATGAATTGTTTTCGGATTCCATTTACCCTGATACATTCAACGGGGCAACTAAAGAGGAAGCAATAGATTTTTTTAGGGGACGCATCCTACCTGGAGCTTCGATTTCCTACGAGGCGTGGGCTTAAGAAGCTAAGGCTCTCAGGATAGGCGGAGGCTATTCGATCTCTAAGAGCTTCTTGATCCGCCTTATCTCTGCTGGCTTCAGCCGGAATATTCTCTGAATTACTCTTGTAAGGCTCTGGACTGTCCAAGTCTCTCCGGTTTCTTCTATGCCAGCCGCAACCTTGAACAATTCAACTTTATCCACGTCTAAACCGTCTGCTAAGGCAATGAGCTTTTCGATAGAAAGATTCTTGTTAGTTCCCCTCATTATGTTAGTAACGTAGGTGTCGGTGATCTTATGGCCTAATTCAGTAGCTCTAGCCTCTACATCAAGGGCTTTAATATTCTTCTCCTTCATTACTCGATTGACGTACTGACTCAGTGTTTCCATACGCCGCCTAAGACAGCGCATAGGTGTTGACATTGTTTTAGTCAATACGCTACTATGTGCGCTGTTACAAGTAGATTTGGTAATCACCAACTACAGTTGGGGCTTAGGGTTCTCTCATTCTTCTAGGCCCCAACAAAATCAATCTTTGTATCACAAGGATAAGCTCAAGTAAAGGTGTGCCAAGATTGCAAGAATACCGGCATTAGATGGCAGGATGAGGAGCTTAACCTTAATGCATCAACGTGGTGTGTGTGTCCTATAGGAGAAGATAAGCAGCGTTTGGTTTCCGAGTTGGTCAGACAGTCAGTAGCGAAGGGAAAGTAGTTTTCTCCTTTAGCGTTCTATAGGGAGGGTCTGTGGGCTTAAAGCCTAGGGGAAATCAGGCTCTCCTATTTTTCTATGAAAGCAATCAAGCAAAGTGAAGCTTGTAGCTATCTTGAAAAGCTACTCGTAGAGCGTGGCTATAGCATCCCTTCTTGCAAGACCGCTAATCAGTGGGTTGTCTTTGAATATAAGGGCAAACAAATAGGCGTAGACCCAAAAGCAGGCGTTTGGATCAGGGAGTTAGAGGGCGAGTGGTACTGTCTAGCTGTGCCTTGTAGTGTTAGTGGGGCGATTCAGGCTGTCGAGTTCTTGACTAATGAGGAAGCGCGTCCGGTTTGACTGGCCTGCGCAGGAATTATCAGTCGGTAAACCCATAGTAATGAGCCATGTACTCTTTAAATCGGCTGAAAAATTCCAGTGCCTTATTCGGAGAGATTATTGCCATCCATTGCTGATCTGCACTGAAGAGATCAATTGTCTCTTTTAGGTTTCTTTCCTGCACTGTAAGCGTAATGCCATTCATGATTGGAATATGGTTCATGAGCAAATATGCCATATGTTCGGCATCTTGTCTTTTCAGAAAGAGCCAAAGCGTACCAGTTTTGTATTTCTGATCTGGAACAATTACTAATTGATTCCGTTCCTCTGAATAGACTATCCATATCGTTGTATCATCAGGTAGTTCATTCAGTGCTGTATCTGCGGTGATTAAATCCCCAAGGCTAGTAATTTCTTCGCTTATTTCGGTCCCGTAATAATGAGACAAAAACTCTTCATACCTTTTAAAGAATTCCAAAGAATCAACAGGCGACATAACACACAGAATGGAGTTGTATTCTTTAGCTCCTGCTCTCACTTCTTTTAAGGGATCACTTTCAACTATTAACTCCATATCCTTATAGGCTGGAGCGGCCTCTTTAAGTATAAAAGCAAGATGGTTCGCATCTTCACGCTTCATAAACGCCCAAAGCGCCAAGACATCTTTATTTTTTGGGAACAGTAAATAGGTATTTGGATCAGCTTTATCCAAAATAACCCAAACCAGAGCATCTTCTGGGAATTCATCAAGCACTTCTTCACTCAAGCATTCCATACCGTTTCTCCATGCATAGTTTTACCCCTTGTGGATAACTCTGCAATAATACCAGAAAAGCCGAGTTTTCCGCATGTTGACGGCATCTGTAGAAATGCTACGCTTAATCAAAAGGTCGCCAATCATTAATCATCATATCTATGAACAAATCAGTTGTAACGAGCAGCTTGCTACTCCACGCCCTTACTACAAGGAAAGGAGAAGACACGGACAAGGATTAGGCAGAATAGACCAAGCTGTGTACTGTGCGGGTGTGCTATATGAACAGAAGCTCTCAGAAATGGGAGGGCTTTCTTTATTCAGCCGTTGCTGCCTCTGCAAGCATTTGGTCAATTTCATCATGGCTTAGCCCCCAACCATTTAGGACATTCAGCGCATTTCGCATATAACCCTGCGTAAAAGGAACTTGTTCATAGATTGGCAATAGAACGAGAAGTGTTTTCAACGCATACTCGATAGATTTTTCTTTATCAGGCACCTGTGTATAAATATAAGCGAGGTTGGAGAGTGTACACGCCCCTTCAGGGATATATACCATAGGATTGTACTCTGCCAATTTCATCCTAATCTCTAAAGCCGTTTCATAGGCTTCTATAGATTCTTTATATTTCTTCTGTATATGATGAAGTCTGCCAAGATTATGAAGTGAGGTCGCAACATAAAACAGAACATCGAATTTACCCGTTACCTGCTTGTAAATCGCTAAAGATTTCTTGAGTGCTGCCAAGGCTTTTCTATATTTTTTGGTGTCGGTGTATATACTACCTAGATTGCCTGATATCTTTCCGATTTCAAACAAGCGGTGATCTGACGGGGTATCTTCGTTCAACTTACTATATGTTCGTAATACCTCCTCATACTCTTTTTCGGCTTTTGAGTGCTCTCCTAATTCGCCATGAAACATAGCAATATTATTCAAGGTTCCTGCCCGTTCAGATAGGTAGATTGATGGACCATCTTTTAGTAGGATGGTGTATATTCCGTAAGCCTCTTCACAGTAATCTAATCCCCTTTGATATTCGTTTGAGTCCCATTGGAGCAAACCTAAATTGTTTAATGCTCTTGCTTTTTCAGGCAAAGAAATTTCGGCGGCAAAGTCGGTCAAAAACTGCTGCCAATACTTTTCAGAGTCTTTGACATGATTGTGCCTCCATAAAAAGTAAGCATATTCAAAGACGTTATACTTGGTTGGATAGGTTTCAATTGAGTCTTCAAAATGTTGACGAGCTTCTTTAAACCAATTCTTGTTTGAGTAGTCTAACTGAGCTAATAAAGCGTGGATGAAATATTCGTTTGCAAGATTCTTAAGTCTAGGCAAGATGTCCGTTTTATACTCATCACGTTTAACCAAAAGCCGCGATTTTTCATCTCTCATTTGGTCCCGTTCTGTATCAAAAACAGCTCGTGCATCTCGAAATTTGCCTTCCAGAAAAAGTCTCTTCGCATTATTTAAACGAACATTAATAACCTGTGGACTCTCTATCTCTGCCCGTTGGAATTGTTCAGCAAGCTTTATAACATCGCGTTTGAACTCTTCTATGGTTATTTTGATTGCTTCAATCTTCTTCGATATTTTTTGACGTTCAATAGTGTCATTTTCAGGGGTAAGAGAGAGTAGCTTTTCTTGAGTCTCTAGTTTTTCAAGCAATTCGTTATATTCGTGACTTACACCTATAATTACAGTGATCTCAGAATTCTTGATACCTGAGAGCGCAATGTTGCCCGTGCCGGTTTGTTTGATCTTTTTCTTGGGCATTATTTATTGATATTTATCTCACTATCCTGAATATCTTGAACGGCTATATTTCCATCGCCCGTTTGTGAGATTGTATTTTGCTTTGTCTCAATTGCTGGAAGTCTTGCTATCAAAGTTTCTAGCTCTTGAGCTAAACCAGGATCAGTTTTAAGATGCGTTTGAACCGCTGTCGCAACCTCACCTTGTAATTCTTTACTTTGGGGATGCTTTTCAAGCAGGCCAAGAGTGATAAGCTCCTCAGGGGTTAAGATACCTTTTACCTTTTGGTAGATTTCTTTGCCGTGTTCTTTCAGAAAACCGCTTGCTACTTGTACTGCAATAAAGCTCGCAATGGTTAGAACGTCCATCAGAGAACTCCTCACGATTGAATTTGTGCAGATTCTACCGAAAAAAAGACTGAGATACCATCGGCGCAGCAAGTTGGTATTCAATCAAAGATCAGAGTGAAATCACACTACTGCTTTAGTAATCAGACAAGGGATTAGCAACTCGATCATCTTCCCTGTGCTATCCTTAGTGGCTTCCCCCGCAGTGTTGGGTGTTGCGTGTCTTGGTCATTGCCCTTAGAATCCCAGCGAATGCAGAGCATCTTTCAACAAGACGAACGGGATAGCACCCTTATGGGCAAACTATCTTGGCATTTACCCTCTGCCCTATTGATGGTTGTAGGCATTCTGTTCTGGGGCTACGTCGCATTACAAGGCTGGCTACTCGTTACTACCATCCTCTATATAGTGATCCTCTGCCTGGGGAATTCTCTATAGAACTTTTCTAGCACATCAATAATTCATATCCTTTTCGTTGGCCAAGAATCAGAGTATTGTACTCAGCCCTACCTGCCATTTTATCAGGCCAAGTTTGCTCCTCGCACTCAGCGGTAGCGAATCATAGACCCCTATGAACTGCTATGGCTATCCGATATATAAACTGTAATGGGCGACTGGCTTAATTATTTTCAAGCGAGTTTTGCAATCAACTAAACCTGCGCTGAAAGATATTATCTACTTACCGCCCATAAGTTAGACTAAGAATATAGCCAGATTAGCCCCGCATCAGGATTGCAAGATCATTGCATAAGGAGCCAATTGTTACCTATCTAATCTCTTTCATCTTGCTCAGGGTGAATATGGTGAATATCAGTGAATGTTTTCTATTCCCTCACTATATAGAGTTGTGTCTTTCTATATATACGGGGGCCAGAACATTCATCAATATTCACAATATTCACTCCTGTGGAGGCTCATCACTGCTCGCCGGGGCCAGTGGCAGCAGCCGCCATTGCTTCGCACGTTTTACAGTTCCGAAATCAACAATTCTATGCTCACCAATAACACGATCCCGTTGCCGCGCCAATTGCTTTCCAAATGAAATGCGTTGTCCTCGTTCACTAGAGCCTGAGAACTCAAACCCATCGTTGTTATTAGCGATATTAAACAGGGTAGCAACAGTAACTATCTTTGAACCATGCTTCTCCGCCCATTCTTCTACAAAGTCTTTCCAAATAGCTCCTTCAATATCCGCTGCTTCATAAAATTCATCCAGGTTAGTTAGGAATCCTTTGATACCTGCGTTCTCTAAAATTCCCCCAATAGTGCGTGTCCACTCTTCATAAGAGCCTAGCAGCTTGCATTGTGGTTTAGGTCTGTCTGCTACAAGCCAAGCTTGGATTAAAACTAAGGCAGCCCAGACCAATTCGATTCGATGTTCGTCTACCCATTTTCTTAGATCAGGGTGTTTGTATCCCTTTTCCGCAATCCAGGGACGATCTATGCCAGTATCAAGCCTAATCCTAATGCAACGACGAGCAATCTCTGTACTCATCATTGGATTATTAGCAGTGCAAACCCAAACACATCTTACAGGCAAGCTGGCGGTTTCAGTTCTACCAAGTATTCGATCCTCCCAATTGAGCGCAGTTAGTGCAGAAGCTAACTCACCGGAATCCAGCGTTGTCGTGACATTATCAATAAGAATGACCTCACGCAGTTCCTTAAAGCGGGCAGTTAATCTTTTTCTCCATTCATCACCATCACGAGCCTGTGTTACAACACCTATATTTCTACCTACCGCTGGCCGTAGTGCCACATCTGCTAGTAGACTTTTCCCACTTCCTGGAGTTGGGGCCTCTATTAAGTGACAAGGAGTTGCATCTACAATCAAGTCTCTAGCGAATGGAAGTAGAAATAGTCCGACTGCATGAGCGCGATCAGCGTCAGATACAAATGGAAAATCGCAGAGTAAGTCGTCAATGATTAAGCTCCTAGCTTTCGCTATATCTTCGGAAGAAGGATTCTTAGGAACATCAGCTATAACGAATTCATTAGCGGGGGAGTAATAGACCTTAGCTGTCGCATGATAGCCTGCTTCTGTTTGTAATTCCCCATTAGAAGCAAACACTGGAACCTGAGTAATGCGGGTTATAGCAGGTAGAGGGTAAGTAGGAGTGGCAAGCAAATCCTTTACAACATCTATTGGAGGCTTAGCATCTTCCCACTCCACAGCCCCTTTATTGCCTTTCCGCTCTCTAACCCATCGCGCCACTCGCGCTAATTCGTATCGTGTAGCATCAAGATTCAACTCCCGCATTATACGACCACCCTCTTCATCAGGTTCTAGTCTGACTATAGAGCCTCCATGTCGAAATAAGTATGGCGGATCATTAGCTTTTTGAAGCGCCGACCAAGCCTGTGCAGTTATTATTGGCAGGCTTTGAATATCCGCATCTATCTCCGGTAGAGGACTAGCCTTGTTTGTTGTATCATCCTCTTCGCCTTCCTTATCCTGATTAGCAAGTGCAGACATCTGTAATCTCCGGTATTAATTTTAGTGGTTGCCATTGAGATTGAGGCCGGGAAGAGGTATAATGTTCTCGGCCCAACCAAAATGGAATGGGTCGCCCCTGCCCAGGCTCGAACTGGGATCGTCGGCTTAGTAGGCGCGTGCTCTATCCGGTTGAGCTACAGGGGCACAAAGTTCAATCTTTAGAAAAGGGTCAGCCTAGCGGGGCTGGCCTTTTTATTGATTATTAGGGCTTGCCGCTCAGTCAAGCGAGCTTATTTTTCGGTCTGGATGCCTTCCCTAACTATCCTCTGCAACTCACTAATCGGGATCAGGACACGCCTTCCCACGCGGGTCGCTTTGATCAGCCCTTTCCGCTCGTAAGCTCGTAACGTGTGAATACTGAGCGGAATTATTTTCGACGCCTGCTCTAAATCAACCGCCAGTGGTTCCATACCTGTAACACTTGTCGCCATCTTATTCAATACTCCTTTATGTTAGTCAGTTGCGCTAAGACAGACTGTATGCTATCATAAATCGCTTCATATATCTATGGAACAAGTCCAACAGATGAAAAATGATTTTCGCCGACAAGTGTTACGCACCAAGCCAGTATCTCAAAAGCTTGGCGAGCTAATTAATCTTGTAAACCTACTTCCTCCGAACATCAAAACTCCCCAAGAAATATTCGCCACATTCCTTGAACAAGGAACCTATGATCCGCAGGATTGGATAAATGGATATAAGAAGATCATTGCACCACTACCTATTGAGGTTCAGGATTTTATTGGTTCAATACGCATAGACACTCTACAGGAATTTGATCTTCGATATTCTCTTCTTATAGAGGCAAAAATAATACTTCGGCAAATTGCTAGAGGGGAAATTGGTAAGAAGCTATCGCTGCCTGTGACACAAGCATTAGCAACACTAGGAACTGATAAAGAGGGGAAGATTGTAGTAAAGCCAACTCCCTTAGCGGATGCCCTAGTGGGTGTTGAGTCAAGCCGTATTCGTGAATGTACTATCTGCGAAAATATCTATTGGGCTGGGCGGATAGATCAGCCTTGTTGTTCAAGGAAGTGCAACGGGATTCGGAGAGTTCGTAAATGGCGCGAGCAATACCCAGAGAAATACAAACAACAACGAGTCCAAAAAGACAATAAGAGAGAGGCACTTGGAAGTCCAAAAGCAAAGAATAGGAGGAAATAGACGTGGCTAAGAGTAAGAAGGTGGATAGAGATGGAGTCTATAAACGCAAAGATCGCTCTGGCTATTGGATTACTTGGACTGATATTCAAGGCCGCCGCCGCCGCCGTAGCACAGACGCTCAGACTCTCTCACAAGCGACTAACGCAAGGGCGGCAGAAATGCTCAGAGTCGAGCAGGCAAGAACTTTGGGTTTTGCTCCACCTGGAGAAGAGACATTTATAGAAGTGGCTGCGCGTTTTCTATCCCATCAAAAAGCTAGGTTGTCACTTAAAGCCTATGAGCGGGAGCAGGGAATAGTTGAAAAACACCTTTCAACATTTTTTGCTGGTCAGCTATCAGCTATTAGACGGCTAGATGTTCAACGATATATCACTAAGAGGAGTGGAGAAGTATCGGCCCATACCATTCAAAAAGAGTTGAACGTCTTAAAACACCTCTTACGGCTGGCTGTAGAGTGGGAAATCATACCTCTTAATCCTGCACAAGGGATAAAGTCTCCGCGAGTTCCTGCCGGTCGTGTACGTTATCTTCAACCTACTGAACTTAAAGAATTGATGCGCGCCTGTCCTGATTGGCTGCGCCCGATTGTTGCTATCGCTGTGTGTACAGGGATGCGGCGATCCGAAATCCTAAATCTTAGATGGCTCGATGTTGATATAGCCCATCATAGGATTCTGCTACCACAAACAAAAAATGGAGAAGGTAGAATCATCTACTTGAATAAATCCGCCGAACAAGCGTTCATTTCTTTGCCCTTTAGTCATAACACTAGACCAATGGATAGGCTGTTTCCACTACTTACGCCAGAACAAGTTAGCGTTGCTTTCCAGCGAACTTGTAAGGCAGTTGAGATAGAAGATTTCAGATTTCACGATCTTAGACACACTGCCGCCTCATGGCTCAGAATGTCGGGCGCAGACATTCACACCGTAGCTCAGTTACTAGGACATAAGGACTTGAGAATGGCCGCGAGGTATCAACACCTGAGTCCTGCTTTTCTAGCTGACGCAGTAGAGAAATTAGATGCGGTATTCGGCGAAGCTTGTCACCATAGCGTCACCGCTCCAAATGTGGCGATTGCGGAATTAGCTGTAAGTGTTTAATAGGAAAGGATGACTCGTACGGGATTTGAACCCGTGTTACCGCCGTGAAAGGGCGGTGTCCTAGGCCCCTAGACGAACGAGTCATAAGCGTGGAATGAGCCGGCCTTAGACTCTATTGTTAAAGATCATTCGCGACTCAGAATTTTTGATATTAGCCGAGTTTGAATTAGTTCGCAAGATTCGTGTTGAAGGTCGTCGCCGCCCGTCTCTGCGCGCAGCGCTTCGGCATGAAAAAAGAGGCGAGAGCTAATCACCCTCGCCTCTCGCAAAGTCCATGCTGCTGTTACTGTCTTGTCACCCTGACATCGTCAATGCCAGCCTCCACGAGGCTCGCCCCGGAAGCATCGGCGGCCTCGATTCGAATCGTTACTGTCTGACCGGCGAAGGCGTTCAGGCTAACACTGGTCGAGGCCCACGCGGCGTCTACATCCGCCGCCGCGCCCAGCCTCTGGAAGACCGTTGTGGTAGTCGCCCCGCTTACGATACTTACTCGCAAAAAGTCTGCGCTCGAAGCGTTGCTCCCGTGCGCCAGATAGAAACTGAACGACAAGGTCAGAGTGCCCGTCGCGGGCAGAGTGATTGAGGGCGAGCGAATTGATGTCACGCCGCCGTCTATGTCGTTAACCCCAGCCGATGCGCCCGCGAGCCTGCCCGTCACCAGGTCGTTGACTCCGCTGATGGTCGTGCCGAGTTGCTTCGGCCCGCTAGAGTTGGTGTCCTCCGGGTTGCCGCGCTCCCACTGGCCCGTCGTTGCCGTATCGGTGCCATTAGCATTAGTCACCCAGCCCAGGCTGGTCTCGAAGTTATCGAAGAAGACGGTCGTTCCGCCTCCGCCGCCTCCGCAGTCTGACGGGACATCAGTCGCGGCGTTGTGCGTGGTCCCGTTGTTACCCGTCGCCGACACGCCCATGCCGTGACGCGCGAAGACTGTCCAGATGTTGCACCTGTTCGCGCCGCCGTTGATGCTCTGGTCGGCTTGCAATATTCCGTCGCGGGCGTTGAGAAACGAGGGGCTGCAAGGCGTGAATTTCATGCCTTCCAACACAATGCGGTCGGCTATGGCAGCGCCCAGCGTGACGCGGAGGTCCCACAGGGCAGCGGCCCAGACTTCCCCGTCGCGGTGAACTTCAAATCCCCCGACGCCGAGGTCTGCGTAAGAATCGTGGACCGGGTTGGCCGGGACCGTGTAGGCCGCGCGCCTGATGCCGTTAGTGGTGTTGTTGGTCACGTACTCGCCTACGCGGCCATCGTTGTAGAAAGTAATCGCCCAGTAATCCGACCAGCCTTCGCCCATAGCGCCCGCTTGGGTGCCGCCGAGGCAGCTAGTGTTGGCAGGCCCGCCGACAAGGCGATTCGATACGCCGTGACCGTACTCATGCAGCACAACGTCACCGTCTTCCGAACTGTCGCGGTCGTCGCTGAGAGAGGTCGTCCCTTGCGTGAAGAGGAACTGCTGCATGCGCGGGCGGCTCCCTTCGGGCGGGGTCGCAAAGTTGGCGTTGTTTGTGCCCGACCCGTCTTGCGCTTCGGCCCTGACGGAATCGTTACCCGTGCCGCCGCGACCGAAGTTGTTGGTCTGGAAGTTCCCAGCCGACTCCGTGAAGCCGAGCCTGTAGACGAAGTCATGCATGACGTTGCAGAAGTAGAAGAGGTTCGTCACCGACGCGGGCCTTTGCGTGCGCGGGTCTACGCCGAGCGTGAACGGGAACGTGAAATCCTGCGTTGCAGAAGAAGCGTGCCCGTTCGAAAGCCCCGCCGTGTTGTTGGGGTCGGGAGTGTTGTTCGCGTCCGTGTCGAGGTACGATTCTACGTTGTTGCCTGTCGTGACGGTCGAAGTGCCCATCCACCCCGCCGCCGTATTTATCACGGTGTCGCCCACGAAAGATTGTAGCGTGCGCGGCGTGGAAATCGGGTCTCGCGTCGCGACCGTTCCCTGCGCCGCGTCCGCGTAGAGGTTATTGCGCAACAACAGCGCGCCCGTGTTCGCGTCCAAACATATCTCGTACCACTCGCTTGCGCCGGCCTCGACGTAAGAGTGCCAGGCGAGCACGCCCCGGTCGCCCACGCGCATGACGGCCAGCTCCGAGAGTATGTCTTCATAGCCGGGGCCTAGCGGGTTTCGGAAACGGGCGCGCCCGCCTCGCTCCGAACGAGCCTCAACCATCTCAATCGCGGCGGGGGCCAATCGGCCCGAATACTTGAACGCCTGGTTGAGCGCCTGCCCTTCAGACAAAACCGGGGTCGTATTGATATCACCGTTCGGGATGACCGCGCCTTCCATAACACTGAGCACTTCCCCGGCAGCGCCTATGGCCATCTGCACCTGGCCTTGAAATACGGAAATGCCATCAATCGTCTGAGTGTAATTCAGGAATGTAATGCCCTGATCATTATCCGTGTTTTCAAGTTTCAGGCCGCGCACTTCACTCCTCGTCAGCCCGAAAACGTCGTTGTGCTGCCTGAGAAACGCGCGCGCCACCTGATCGGCGGACCCGGTCGAGGGTCGGGACAACGCCGAGGCGAGATTGAAGAAAACCTTCGGGACGCCCGCCTCGTTGATTTCGTAGCGCAGGTTTTCGCGGGCTTCAGGTGAAAGGGCGGCGCGGAAATTTTCAATCGCGTTCTTCCGCGCTTGCAAACCGGCGCTCTCGCCCGGCGCTTTCGCAGCCGAGAGTCTCTCGACCTCCGCAACCTCGTTGCGTATGTCGTAGTTGGGCAACCCTATGACGGCGGATTGCCAGGGGCTAATCTTTGTCGCCGAGGCAGCGCTCGACGCGCCGAGCTTTGTCATCGAAGGGGCGATCAAAGCAACCAGGAATAACACAAACCATATCTTACGCATAAAGTCTTTTCTCCTTTCGATTCCGAGTCGCAGAATGGGTAAGAGGCCGCTCGCACCTCCTCTTTCAAGGCGGGCGGCCTTAGTTGTGTCGTTTTCGTTTTACGCAGTCCCTCTCACCACGGGAACGATGAGCGGGCGGCGCAGACCATCGGGGCGACGATAGAGTAACGCCTTACTAAGGGAGTATTGCGCGCACGCAGGCGCACCACCTCGTTGGTCTTGTCTGTGCTTTACCTTTTGTTTTCTTAGTGGGAAGAAAATCGAGGATCGTCTTGACTCCACTCTTCCGCCAAGCAATTACTGACAGCGTGCTTTATAACATAATGAAAACGGTAATCTCAAGCACTTTTACAACCGGGTGGTGAGTCAATGAAGGGATATGTTTGGAGCACGGCCTTCAGGCGGAAGATTATGTCTGCGAAGCGTTCCGCCTGAAAGCGGCACTCCAAACTTTTCTTCCCTCGACGTGAGCGCTCAAGGGATGTTGTAGCCGAGCGGCTTGAGAATCACTCATCTTCGCTCGCTTCGATCAATATGAAATACGGCTCGTCGAACAACACGTCGCGCCCGAACAGGATTATGTTGGCGGTGGCTTGAAAATTCACTGGCCGCTTCGCCAGTCGCTGCAATTCTTCGCGCAGAGGGTTCAAATCGGGCGCGATGTGCGGGGCCTTGTCGCCCAGAGGCTTAGTGTGCAGCGCCGGGATATAAAATTCGTCCTTATCCCAGCAATCCATCGCTTTGCCGCCGATGAGCGTTACGTCTAAATCGCTTGTACCTTTTCCGTCCGCATCGAAAGGCTGCCCGTCAGCATACCGCTCGTTCGTGATGACGCTGCCGCGAAGGGCGACGCCCGTCCCTCGGGGCAAGCCTTCTCGCAGCTTCTCCAGGAAAGCCTCAAACCGCCGCCGGTCCCCGTCAAACCCAAGCCGAATGATGCGCTCGCGAATCTCTTCATCAGTCATTTGCTTCACTTCACTACTCATACTTTGCGCTCCGTCTCCGTACGATTCTTCGTTGCTTTTTGCAAAGAGACTGCGTGCAATTCTTGTACCGATTTAAAGAGCTTCTTGCGGACTCCCTGAGAAATGAAAGCAAGGCTGAATTAGCAATATACCCCCTAATGAGGGTCGGCAGGGTGCAAACCTGTCCCTCGTTCAGACTCCACGGTGATAACTGCTCTGCAAATAAGCGAGGTGGTATTATGCGCCGTCACCCCATGCGCGCTGCGGTTCTGGCCTGCCTGTTCGTCCTCAACTTGACCTACTTTCCTCTCAACCTCAAGGCCGACGTTTCGAATGCTTCAAATGCTTCCACCTGGACACGCGCGACCGCGTCAGGCACTTTCGCGCGCAGGATGGTTGACGGGCGAGCCGTTTGTCTCGAAGCCAGCGCCGAACAAGCTCGCAGAATCAAAGGGCGCGACCCGAACTTAAGCAGGCCGCTGCCGGTCTCGGATCAGCCCGGCGCTCAAGCTTCAGGCTTAAAGATAATGTTGCGCGGCCCGGCCCAGTTGCAGAGTTTCCCGCTCGCGCGAGCGGCCTTCAAGCGCGCAGCCGTTCGATGGGAGGCGTTCATTCAAACCGAGGCCGTTATCGTCATAGACGTTGATTTCGGCCCAACATTATTCGGCGAGCCATTCGACGATAAGGTAGTCAGCATCACTGACGCGCAGGTTCTCCGAGGCAACTGCCTTTATCCAGCGATCCGGGCCGGCCTGATTTCCGAAGCCTACACCTCCGAAGAAATCTCAACGTACGATTCGCTCCCCGCGAAGGCCGTGCGCACGGACAAGGGGGACGCCGCAGCCATGACGGCTTCGTCGGCAACGCTTCGCGCGCTGGGTTTGATCAATCAAGTGGCTGACGCTGAAGCCGAGTCGAGCAGTTTCGGCCCGCCCCCGGCAATCGGTTTCAATTCAAAGTTCGATTTTGATTTTGACCCTGACGATGGCATTGATCAGGGCAAGCTGGATTTCGAGAGCATGGCTTCGCACGAGATAGGCCACGTGCTCGGATTCATATCATCCGTCGGTCAGCAGGAAGTTAACCCTTCCGTCGGAGCCGAGCCATCAATATGGGATTTGTTCCGGGTTCGCCCCGACTCGACCGGCGAAGCCATCGCCGCCGCCCCGCGCATAATATCTTCGGGGGGAGAGCAGAGCTTTTACGCGGGCGACGATTCGCTGGCGTTATCAACGGGGCGGCCCGACGGCACGGGCGGCGATGGCCGACAGCCGTCGCATTGGAAGGACGACATTCTCACGGGGCGATACATAGGCGTCATGGACCCGACGATTGGGCCGGGCGAGCATCAGGCGATCACCGGAAACGACATAAGCGTTCTCGACGCCATCGGGTATAGGACCAGCAGCCCTGACCCGCTGCTCGTCCCTTTGATTTCGGGCCGGCCTGAAGCCGGAGGGCTGACCGCGCCGCCTGTGAATCTGGGCGTGCTTTCGCGGACGCAGTATTCGATTGCGGTCCCGCGAGGCGCTACTCGGTTGAAGATAGATTTAAGCGGGGATCAGGACGTAGACCTCTTCGTCCGGTTCGGCCAGAGAATATTGATCGGAGGCTACAGGCCGGTAAGCGATTACAGGTCCGCGACCGACGCGAACTTTGAAAGCGTGACCGTCACGCCGTCGAGTTCTCCGCCTCTGCGACAGGGAGTTTACTTCATAGCCATAGCGAACTTCGGGAAGGGCGACGCGAATTTCACCGTCACCGCGACCGTCACCGGCGGCACCACTAGCAGCGCCATCAGTCGCGCGCCCGCGATCTTCAACCTCAGAGCCAATCTCGAAGGCGACAGTTTAGGACTCGACTATGCCGCGACGGATTGCAATGGCGATTTGGAAATGGCTGAAGTGAGCATCCTTGACGAAGCGGGGCGCACGATTAGCCCCTTGTCGAGATTCGCGATAGCGTTCGGCAACTCGACTCAGGTTGAATCTCAATTGACCGTTAGCGGCCTGGGCGCGATCCCACAAGCGTCACTGGCGAGCGTTGTTTTAGTTGATCGCTCCGGCAATAGAAGCGCCGAAGCAATCGTTGATTTCAGCAAAGCTCAGGAAGGCGGGCTGACGGTGACAAAGGCTTCATTCGACCGTTCGAGTCTCACATTAAGCGTTCGCGGATTGGCGGACGGTTTGGAGCTAGAGATCAACGGCCATACGGTCGCGCCGCCGCGAAAAATCAAAGTGAAGAAATCAGGAACCAGGCTGGTGATTAAAGGCGATGCCGGTCAATTGTCTCTCAAGCCGGGACTCAATCGAGTTCGCGTGAAAAACGCGTTCGGGTGGTCGAATATTTTCGCGCTGACTATTTGACACTCTCGGAGTCACCCGCCTCGTCGCGAGCCGCCGCCCGGTTCAAGCAGCAACCGGCGATCAATCAGGCCACCATAAGGCTGCGGTCGCCGCCGGTTTGCATAACTTGACTTCTCTCCACAGCCGCTTGTGCCATGCTCGCCACCGACTCGTCGCGCATGAAAGCCAGCCCGCGCCTCGCCTGGTTGCTGTCAACGACAATCGCATCCCCGGTTCGCACCTGCCCGCTCGCGAGAAGGTTGGCGAACGGGTGAACGAGGAATCGCTCTATGCTGCGTTTGAGGTGGCGCGCGCCGTACTGATAATCCGTGCCTTCGACCAGCAAGAACTCTCTCGCTTCGTCGGTGAGCTTGAAACTGAATTGCGCGCTCAAGCCTTCCGTCATCCGGCGCTCGACTAAGGCGAGTTCGAGGTCAAGTATCTGGCCGAGGTCTTGTTGCTTGAGGCTGCGGAACGTCACCACCTTGTCTATACGATTCATGAACTCCGGGCTGAAATGACGGCGGGCCGCTTCCAGCGCCGTGGCGTAGAGCTTGTTATCTAATTTATCGTCTACGACGCTGTTGGCCTGCGCCGGGGCGAATCCGATGGAGCCGTTGATGAGCTGGCCCATCTGCTTCGCGCCGAGGTTGGAAGTCATGATGATTATGGTCTGCGAAAAGTCCACGCGGCGGTTGTCGCCTAAGGTGAGCGTGGCCCTGTCGAGTATGCCGAGCAGGAGCTTCCATAGCGCGTCGGAAGCTTTTTCAATCTCGTCAAACAGCACGAGCGTGAACGGGTTGCGCTCCGTGTGGTAAAGGCTCAGGTTGTGTTCGGTCAGCATGGGCGAGGTCTCGCGGTGGCCGAGATAGCCCGGTGGCGAGCCGATCAGTTTCGCGATCTCGTGCGAGTGCTGGAACTCCGCGCAGTCTATTTTTACGAACGCGCTCGGCGAGCCGAAAAGTATTTCGGCGGCGGCTTCCGCGACGCGGGTCTTTCCCGACCCGGTCGGCCCCAAAAACAACATCGTCCCTATCGGGCGGTTGGGGGAGGCAAGCCCCGCCTGAAATACCTGGTAAAGCGAAGCGAGAGACCGCACGGCACGCCCCTGGCCGACGATGCGCCCCGCGAGCTTTGATTCGAACTCTTCGACGAGCGGGCTTCTCAACTCGGCGTCGAGCGCCACCATCTCTGTATTATTCGTGACAATCATCGAAGCACCTTCTTTCCGCGCTTGCGCGCCCTCATTCGATCACCACGCGCTGAAGATACTTCAAGCAGGTTTTCGAGTCACCGCCCGCACGGGTAGCAATGTTCGACTTTTTTCAGTTCGCGATTCAGTAGAGAAGAAACAAGCATGGCGCGCGGCCATCGCATGGGCGGCGAATATTTTTTGGTTATTGAAGGGTTCAGCGATTGACAGGCACACTGAAGGTGGAGGTCGTGCCTTCGCCTTTGCCGGAGACGATCTTGAATTCGCCTCCCATCTCCGAGGCCCGCTTTCGCATGCTCATTATCCCGTTGCCGCCTCTCCACTGGCTCGCGCGGTCTCCCCCGGCATCGGCGGCCATGGCCACGTCGAATCCTTTGCCGTCGTCGCTCACCTTGAGCGTGATCCACTCGCCGTCCACGCGAAATTCGACCTCGGCCCGCGAACAGCCCGAATGCTTCACTACATTGTTGACGCTCTCTTTGAACACCAGGAATATCTCGCGCCGCAAATTCGCGCCCAGCTCTATATCATTTTCAGACGGCGCGGCTTGAAAGCTGAAAGCTATGTTGCGCGAGGTGAAGATGTCGCTGGCGAATCGCCTCATCCGCTGCAAGAGGTCGCTCAGATGATCCTTCTTCGGGTTGATCGCCCAGACGATGTCGCTCATGGCATCAACCAATTCGTTAGACACCTTGATGATGCGCGCGAGCGGCTCGACGCTCCGCTTATCGCCCCGGCCCGCCTGCTGGTGCGCGACTTCGCTGAGTATAGTGATCTGCGTCAGGCTCGACCCGATGTCGTCGTGCAGGTCAGTCGCTATTCGCTTACGCACCCGCTCAAGCTCGGCCAGCCGGTCCTCGCGGCTTTTCCTCAACGCTTCTTCCGCGCGCTTACGGTCTATCAGTTGGCCGATGTGACTCCCGATGGTTGACATTATTTCGAGCAGCTCCGCGTCCTGCTCCTGCTTGACAGTTGTGAACAGCTTGAGCACGCCGAGGACTTCATGGCCCAGGAGTACCGGGAAGCCGAACGCGTTGGGCGAATCCGCACTGCCCGCGCCGCCATCCGTCGCGCGGTTCCACCCGGCGACGCAGCGCAAGGCCCGCGTCTGCGGGTCAAGCTCCCATAATTCGCCCGCGTCCCATCCGGCAAGGCTGCACACCGCTTGAAGGATTCTCGGCGCGGCGTCGTTTAAGGTGGCCGATTCCGAGATGATGCCGGTCACGGCGGCTTCGAGCGCGAGCGAGCGGTTAGCCTTGCGAAGCTCCGCGCTCTGCGTCGTCAGTTGTTCGGTCAGCTTCCGAGATTCGGTGAGCGCGCCATCAAGCTCTCTCAATCGCGCGACGCGGTAACGATCAAAGGCGAAGACCACCGACGCGACGAGCGACACCGCGAGCGCGATGAACCACCACCGACGCCAGAAGGGCGGCAATATTTTGAAGGCGACCGTGGCGGGCGACTCGCTGAAGGTGCCGTCGGCGCTCACGGCCCGCACGAGGAAGCGGTACGCGCCCGGCGCAAGGTTGGCGTAATTTATAGTACGTTGAGCGGTGTGCGGGGTCCAATCCGCGTTCGAGCCTTCGAGCTTGTATTGATAACTCAATGCCTCGCCCGCGCCGAACGCGAGGGCGAAGAAATCTATCTGAATGTTGTTCTGACCTGCCCCCAGCTCAAGGCCCGTCACGGCGGTCTCGCCCAGTTCAGACAGCGAGACGGCTTCGCCCGAAACGCGCAGGCCGCTGATGAAGACGGGCGGCGGAGAGGTGGCTCGCTCAGGCTCAGGGACGAGCCGCGAAAGCCCCTTGGTAGTCCCGAACCACAGCGCGCCCGTTCGATCACGAAAAGCCGCGCGGAACTCCCCGCCCGTCAGTCCATCGGTCGCGGAGTAATGTTTGATGCCGCCCGTTTTCGGGTCGAGCAGGTCTATGCCCCGAATGCCGAGAACGTAAATGCGCCCCGTCGAATCTCCCGTGACGTTTTGAACGATGTTGCTCGCAAGCCCATCGGCTTTTGTGTAGGTCAAAAGGTGCGGGTGGTCCGCCGCCGGGTCATCAATACGGCACAGCCCCCCCTGGCCGACCGCCACCCAGAGCCGACCTGTTGGATCAACATACATGTCATTGATCGCGCCCGCCGACAAACCTTCGTCCGGCCCCAGTAGCGTGAAGCGGCCATCCCTATATCTGGCCAGCCCGCCTTCGCGAAAACCTAACCACACGTCGCCCGCCGCGTCTTCGCAATAAGCGAGGACGGTGACGAAGGGCCGCAGCCCGTCGGCTTCCGAATAACGATGAAAGCTCGCGGTGCGCCGCTCCCATCGCGTGACCGATTCGCGCACCGGGACGAAAGAGGCGACCCATATGTCGCCGCGCGAGTCTTCGAACAGGCGCGTCACGTCGTTATCGCTCAACCCATCGCGGGTCGTGTAAACGGCTTTCGGCGGCGTCTCGGCCAGTTGCTCGAAGCGATTCACTTTCGGGAAGCGGCAAAGCCCCTGGCGCGTCGCGATCCACCACTCGCCGGTATGATCTTCGATGAAGCCGTTGTTATTGCGCCAGCTCTTATCGGTGACTCCTGCGGGCAAGGCGGGCCTGATGGTCGAGAACCTTCTACCGTCAAAGCGACTGATGCGCCATATGCTGCTATAGACATAAAGCTCGCCCGCCCGGTTCTCGAAAATCGTGCCGACGATCTGCCCCAGCCCGTCATCTTCGCCATAATTCACAAGCCCGCGCCTTGTAATCTTCAACGCGCCATTGGTATCCGTAGTGATCCAGAGGTTGCCATCCCGGTCCTCGGCAAACGTGCTGATCCTGTCTCCCTTGCGCTGCGCGACCATGTAAGTGCGCGAGGCGTCGCCATTGAATTCGATCAAGCCGCCGCCGAACTCTGCCGCCCATATTCGCCCGTCAGAGGTCTGGCATAGCCCCATCAAGTCCTTGCCTGAAGTCGTGTAACGACGCGCATCAACAGTGGCAATGGGCGAGAGCGCGCGCCCTTCATTCAACGAAGAAACCTGCTCGGGGTTGAACACTATCAAACCCGATTGATGCCCCAGCCACAGCCTGCCCTGCCCGTCGGCTAACAATGCCGCGACGGCGTCTCTATTGTCGAAGGGTTGAATCGCGTAATGAACTATCCGGCCATCGGGCAGGCGGTGAACGAGGCCGAAAGTCGTGCCGACCCACAGGCTGCCCGCGTGGTCTTCGGCCAGCGCCAACACCTGCACCTGAATGTCCGCGTGCGAAGGTATGCCGAGTTGGACGCGCTGAAACTCGTCGCCTTTCGATTCGTCCAAATAAAACAACCCGCCGTCGGTCCCCGCCCATAGCAACCCTGCGCGGTCTTTATATAGAACGTTGACGCGATTAGTCGCAGGCTCAGGGCCGACCGCATAAACTGTAAAGCGCGGCGGCGGCGCTTGGCCCGCCGAACGGCGCGCGACTGCGAGCGGGTTGAAGCGGACTACGCCATCGCTATTGGTGGCTATCCAGTAGAGGCCATCGCTCGTCTCAAGCAAATCGTTAGAGGACGGGGCGGGCAGCCCGTCTTCGACCGTGTAGCTGGTGAATTGATAACCGTCAAAGCGGCTCAGCCCTCCCGCCGTGCAAAACCACAGGAAGCCATGCGAGTCATGCACGATGCGCTTCACGCGATTATGCGCCAGCCCGTCAGCCGTGGTGTAAGACTTGATCGGCAACCGCTCGGCCCTCGCCTCGCCCGCCGCAGCAAACAACGCGGCAAGCAACAATGCTATGCAAACGGCGCGGCTGATTTGCTGCGAGTCAGCGGGGATCATCAAGACTCCTTTGCGATGCGGTGAACGCGTGAGCGATCTATTGTAAAACAGTACCGCGAGGGTAGCGAGCGGGTCAGGCGCGTGATGCCATAGACCACCCACCCGCTACCGCTCGCGGTACTGTAATTCCCACCCAAGCGGGTGGCGATCTTCCGGCCTCGAATCAATATGCTTGCGTAGAACAAATTTGCGAAAGGAGTCTCTATGAATCAAATACTCATAACGATAATTCTTGCTGCCGCCATGTCGCCCGCCCTGGCGCAAGACCAGGATAAATCATCCGTTTCTGACGCGCAGGTTGAACAGGCGTTGCGACAGATCGAGGGCGAAGTCCTGGACGCTTTTCTTAAAGCCGACACGACGACGCTAGACCGCGTCTGGGCCGACGAGTACAGCTTCACCGCCCCTAACGGCATGGTCGTGACAAAGGAAAACTATCTCTCGCTGTTGAAGACCGGCAGCCTCAAGTATGAGTACGTGAAGCTGGAAGACCTGAAGGTGCGCGTCTACGGCGGCACTGCCGTGGCGGCGGGCCGAATCACTGTGAAGGGGAAAGTCGGGACGCACATCATCAACGGGCAGGACCGTTATCTCACAGTCTATATCAAACGGCAGGGCCGCTGGCAGCAGGTGGCTACGCATTCATCGCGCATCGCCGCGCAACCGGCGCAATGACGCGAAACGGGTTTCAAATCGCCGCCCGCATGGGTGGTGACCGTCGAAGCTGATTTCGGGTATCTATTGCGAAGCGCTTGCCGATCAAGAACACGCAGGCGCTTCGGAAAGTTTATGAATCAGATGAGCGCAAAGGAAGCCAACGACGAATACGGAACCGCCTCGGCTGAACGGCCTGCGGGCGCTAAGGCCGCGATGCGCAGTAAGTGGAATCGCATCCCGCTGTGGGGCTGGTGGGTCGGCGGCTGCGCTTTGACACTGGCGCTGTGCTGGCTCCTGTTCTTCCTGCTGACAAAAGACCCCGGCTTCGCGCTGATCGTCAGGGGCGCGCCGCCCGGCAGCGATGTCTTCGTAGACAACAAGGCCGTCGGCACGCTGCGCGCCGATGGGACCATAAGAGTTGCGCTCCTCGAATCGGGGAAGCGAGTCGTTCGCGTTTCGCATCAGGGCTATGACGATTTCAACACTTCCGTCATCGGCAAAGACGGCGAAACGAAATCCGTCATCTACTCCGCGCAATCCGTAGCCGGCGACGCGCCCAAAGAGATGGCCGAGATTGATTACAACGGCCCGATGATTCTGGTTAAAGCAGGCGAGTTCATAATGGGTGATGATAATCACGAACAGAACGAAAGGCCCGCGCACAAAGTCACTCTGCCGGATTACTACATAGATAAGTTCGAGGTTAGTAACGCGCAGTACAAGAAGTTTTGCGACGAAACCAAACGGGCTTACCCGACGAACCCTCACTGGGACCCGCAGTACTTCAACAATAACCCCGACGCGCCGGTGGTCGGAGTCAACTGGAACGACGCGGCCAGCTACGCCCGGTGGGCGGGCAAGCGCTTGCCCACGGAACAGGAGTGGGAGAAGGCCGCGAGCTGGGACCCCGGTTCGCAACAGAAACGTCAGTGGCCGTGGGGTAATAGCCCTGACCCTGGCCGGATCAATTTAGGCTCGGACCACCCGAACAATGTGGGCCAGCAGCCCGGCGGGGCGAGCGCGTACGGGGTTCAAGACCTCGCGGGCAGCGTCGCCGAATGGGTAGATGCTTCTTACCAGC